>CANPVW010000068.1 GCA_947581745.1 Candidatus Benthicola azotiphorus | reverse complement strand
CGAATGCTCTCTGGACGGGGGCTCGAGGAGATCGCTGCGGCGGGTGAAGCGTCAGGTCGAGAAGGACGGGGGAACGTTCGAGCTATTGTCGCCCGCCGAGACAACCGCGGCGATGGATGAACTGCAGTCCATCTCGGATGCGTGGCTCGAAGAGAGACAGACGCGGGAAAAGGGCTTCTCGCTCGGCCGCTTCGACCCGCGGTACCTATCCCGGTTTCCCGCTGGAATCGTGCGCGTGGGCGGACGCATCGTCGCGTTCGCGAACGTATGGACCAGCGGCGGCAAGGCAGAGCTGTCCGTCGATCTCATGCGGTACAGTTCGGACGCGCCGGACGGGGCCATGGAATACCTGTTCATCGAGCTGATGTTGTGGGGGGCACAACAGGGATACGAGTGGTTCAACCTGGGCATGGCGCCCCTGTCCGGCATGGAGGCGCACGCGCTCGGCCCCCTCTGGAACCGGGTCAACGCTCTCGTGTTCCGGCACGCTGAGCACTTCTACAATTTCCAGGGACTCCGACAGTACAAGGAGAAGTTCGATCCGGTGTGGGGCCCCAGGTATCTGGCGGCACCGGGTGGTCTCGCGCTCCCTCGGGTGCTCACCGACCTCGGAGCGCTCATCTCGGGCGGCTTGACCGGGATGGTGACGAAGTGACAGATCCGAAGCGGCAAGGTGAACGACCGCAGATGCGCGATGCCCGTGCCCCGGTCATCATCATCTCCATGCTACTGGCAGCCGCGCCGGCCTCCGCGCAGGACAAGCCTGAGCCCGGCGGGTTCTGGGCGAGCATGCAGGTCGGCTACGGGCGGCTCGACAGGTTCTCGGATCAGGAATCGCACGACGAGCAAGACGCCTTCGCTCTGTCGTTCATGCTGGGCGGCACTCTGAATCGCCACCTGCGCCTTGGTGCGCAGGTCAACGGATGGCTGCTCGAGGCGTATGACTTCAGCGACCCGGCCAGGGGAGAGAGCCTGAGCCAGATCTTCATTATCGCAGATGTCTATCCATGGTCCAGTGCGGGAGCTTTCGTAAGGGCCGGGCTGGGGCGAGCCATCTACTCCAACCGCGATCCCAATGAGTGGGAAAGCAGCGGCTGGGGACAGACGGTCGCGGTGGGCTACGAACAGCGAGTTGGTGGGAGATTCTCGCTGACGCCGATCCTGAGTTACGGCCAGGGAAGTCTTGGTGACGTCGTGAACGCGGCGGTGACAATTCAAAACCGCCGCTATCATGTCTTCGACCTCGGGATCGCGGTCACGTACAACTAGCCGTCGTTCTGACGAGCGGTCGACCCTCAGGTATCAGCGGAGGATTACGCCCCGATGACAATCCCGGACACTTCGTTGATTACCTGCGCCATTTGTGGCAGAGCATTCCCTTCACACAGCGCCGTGTCGGGGGAGCTGGTGCGACTGGAAGTCGCAAGCGTGATCCGGAAGGCGCACCCGGAGTGGTCCTCGGACAAATTCATATGCAGGGAGGACCTGAACGACTTTCGCGGCAAGTACGTTCACTCATTGCTGGAATCTGAAAAGGGCGAACTTTCCACGCTCGAGCACGACGTCGTGCGCAGCCTTCAGGAACACGAACTCCTGTCATCGAACATCGAGGCCGAGTTCGAGCAGAAGTGGTCGTTTGGCGAACGATTGGCGGACAGAATCGCCACCCGACTGCAACGCCAGGCCCGTGATCACGGTGTTCGACAGGTTCAAGCGCAGGTAGGAGAACCCGGTTCGGGTCGGGGCTCGCGGTGACCGGTGGAGGTTAGAGCCCGCCGGCTGCCTCCCGGTCCAGAAACCAGCGCCCGCTTCGCGCCAGGCGGGCCGGGCAGACGTGCTCGTCTCCCGCTTCAGCCAGCGCGCATCGCAGGGGAGCCGACTTCGGGGCTCCGATCGCGATCACGAGCGTCTCTCGGGCCTGCGCGATCACCGGCGGGGTAATGGTGAGTCGATGCGGCGGAGTCGGGGCGAGAGCGGGCACGACCCTCCGGGCGCGCTCGCCGAGCGCAGGACTGCCCGGGAAGAGGGAGGCCGTATGCCCGTCCTCTCCGATGCCGAGCAACAGGAGGTCCAGCTTCTCCGGAAGCAGGACGGCGTAGTCTTCGGCGGCTCGGTCCCGGTCCCCGCGCTCTGCTTCCATGCGGTGGACGGCTTCCGGGGGAGAGGGGAGCCGATCCAGCAATGTCTCGCGGACCATCCGGAAGTTGCTTCGCGGATCGTCCGGAGGCACGGCACGCTCGTCCCCGAAGTACAGCGACACCCGCTCCCAGGGCACGGGCAGCTCGGCCAGACGTCTGTACACCGGCTGCGGCGTCCGGCCTCCGGCGAGCGCCAGGCTGGCCCGGCCACGTCGCCGGACAGCATCGCGCAGGATCTCCTCGATCGTGGCCGCCGCCGCTTCCGGGACCCGTTCGGTGTCGACGATGGTGATGAGGGGTGAGCTCACTCTTCGGCCTGAGCGATGGTGCGCCAAGTCCTTCCGTCGCGCGCCAGAAGGGCGGCGGCCGCCTCCGGTCCCTCGCTGCCCGCCGGGTAGAAGGATGGATCGCCGCCCGCGTCTTCCTCCCATCGGCTCACGATCGGGTCCACGATCTGCCACGCGCGATCGATCCAGTCCGCGCGCGCGAACAGGGTCTGGTCGCCCTGCATCGCGTCGAGGAGCAGCCAGGCGTAGGCCGGCGGCAGCTCCGTCATGCCGAAGGTCGTCGCGTAGCCGAAGCTCATGTCCACCGAGCGCATCTCGAGCCCCGGCCCGGGCTGCTTGGCCAGAAACCGCTGCACGATCCCCTCGCGTGGCTGCAGGCGGAACACCAGCGTGTTGCTGGCGAGCGACGAGTGATCCACCGGAAACATCAGGTGAGGGGTCGGCTTGAACTGAATGGCGACTTCGGTGAGGCGCGATGCCAGACGCTTGCCGGTCCGCAGGTAGAACGGAACGCCGGCCCAGCGCCAGTTGTCGATCGTCAGCCGCACCGCGGCGTAGGTCGGCGTGATCGAACCGTCGGCCACGCCGTCCTCCGAGCGGTACGCCGGAACCCGGGACCCGCCTATCCGTCCCGCTCCGTACTGTCCGCTGACGCAGTCGGCATCGACATCGACGGCACAGATCGCCTCCAGCACCTTCGCGGTCTCGTTGCGCAGCGAGGTGCCCTCGAACCGGCCCGGCGGCTCGATGGCCGTCATGCTGACCAGCTGAAGCAGGTGGTTCTGCAACATGTCCCGCACCACACCGGTGGCCTCGTAGAATCGGGCACGGGTACCGATCCCGATGTCCTCGGCCACCGTGACCTGCACGTGATCGATGTAGTTTCGGTTCCAGATCGGCTCGAAGCTCGGATTGGCGAACCGGAACACGAGCATGTTCTGCACCGTCTCCTTGCCCAGGAAGTGATCGATCCTGTACACCTGGTCTTCGTCGAACACCCGAGCGATCTCGGCATTGAGCTCGCGGCTCGATCGCTCGTCGACGCCGAACGGCTTCTCGATCACTATGCGACGCCATCCATCGTCGGACCTCGCAAGCTCGGCACCGGCCAGCCGCGCCGTGATCACCCCGAAGAAGGAGGGAGGCGTGGCGAGGTGAAACAGGGCGTTGTGTCCAATCCGATTCTCGGTGCGCACGTCGACGAGCTTCCGGCTCAGCCTTGCGTAGTCC
Organism: Candidatus Benthicola azotiphorus; assembly: GCA_947581745.1. GTDB lineage: Bacteria > Gemmatimonadota > Gemmatimonadetes > Palauibacterales > Palauibacteraceae > Benthicola > Benthicola azotiphorus. The sequence continues at coordinate 9,053 of CANPVW010000068.1, read as the reverse complement.
TGGTCGGGGGGTGAGCGGAAATCGCCCTGCAAGTAGTAGAGCCGCGGCCCGAAGCTCCGCCACAGCGCTTCGTCGAACGCGCAGTGCCGCTTCACCTTCTCGCGCATCTCGTCTCGGAAGCCGTCGTCGTCCCAATCGGCGTTGGAGAACCCGACCACCGCGAACTGTTCGGGCAGCAGCCCGTATCGCTCCAGCTCGAACAGCGCCGGGATCAGCTCACGGCCGGCCAGGTCCCCCGAGGCGCCGAAGATGACCACGACGCACGGCTCGGGCGGCGTCCCACCGTGCAGGCCCTGCGCATCGGCGGTGAGAGAGTGACTCACGTGTCCCCCTCGGAACGCACCGCGTGCCCTCCGAACTGGTTACGCAGTGCCGCGATGACGCGTGCCGCGAAGGGATCCTCGGCGCGGGAAGCGAACCGGGCGTAAACGGCGTCGGTGATCGCGGGCAGCGGCAGTCCCTTCTCGACCGCGTATTCGATGGTCCAGCGTCCGGTACCGGAGTCGTCGATGTAGCCGGCGATCCGCTCGAGGCCCTGCCCTTCTTCCCGGAAGGCGCGGACGAGCAACTCGATGAGCCACGACCGGATCACGGACCCGTGCTGCCACAGGTCCGCGACCTGCGTCAGATCGAGGTCGAAGTCCGATCGCTGCAGGCAGGCGAAACCCTCTCCAACGGCCTCGAGCATCCCGTATTCGATCGCGTTGTGGACCATCTTGACGAAGTGACCGGCACCACCGGGACCTACGTGGGCGAACCCGTCGGGCGGGGCGAGCGCTTCCCAGATCGACGACAGTCGGTCGACCGCCGGGCCCGGTCCTCCGACCATGATGCAGTAGCCCTCGGCCAGCCCCCACACGCCGCCGCTCACTCCGGCATCGAGGAAGTGCACCCCTCGGGCGGCAGCACGTTCTCCCGCCTCGATCGAATCGAGATACCGGGAGTTGCCGCCGTCAACCAGGATGTCGTTCTCCTCCAGCAGGGGCAGCAGCGCGTCGATCGTGCGCCGCGTCGGGTCGCCGTGCGGCACCATCACCCACACGGCGCGGGGCGCAGCCAGCGTGCCGACGAGCCGGTCCAGCGATTCCGCTGGCTTCGCTCCGGCCGCGGCGGCCTCTCGCACCTGTGCCGCGTCGAGGTCGTAGGCGACGACCTCGTGTCCGGCATCGAGCAGCCGCCGCACCATGTTCCCGCCCATCCTCCCCAGTCCGATCATTCCGATCTGCATGGCATATCTCTCCTGGCGATCCTCGCCCGAGTCAGCTCCCTCTCCGTCAGTCCGCGCCGACGGTGACCTCGAAGTCCGTATCTTCCCATCGGTCCGACCCGGGCCACCGGAGCGTGAACCGCACCACCGAACCGACGGCGAGCTCGCTCGTCGGCAGATCCGCACGATGCACGCCGAGACCCGTGTCAACCGTCCCGGTGTCCCGGACCGTCGTCCAGCCATCCGTGCTCCAGCGGACGACGGCGGGCGCCAGGACCTCGATGCGCAGGATCCGCCCCCGGGCCATCGTGCGGATCTTGTTGTTGAACCGCCAGACCGAGAGACGTGATCTTCGTCCTTCCTCCAGGTATCTGCGAGCGGGCTGCGGCGGCGCGTCGAACACACGCCCGTCGGCCAGCGATCGCACGAGCTTCACGTACTCGGCGTGGGCCCATACGAGCGGCATGGCAGAGCCGGATGGACGGCCGTTGCGCAACTCGCGTCCGGGGACGTCCGGGGCGTCCCACACCTGCTCGGGCAGGAAGCCGCCGGGGCTTGCCTGGGCCCGCATGACACCGAGCAATCCCCAGGCGGCTTCGATTTCGCCGGCCGCCAGCTCGTAGTGCGCTCTCTCCCCGGTGAGCAGAGGCCAGCCTCGCCCGATCCCGGTCCCGTCGAACGGAGCCCCGTCCTCGTGCTCTCCGTATCCATCTTCGTTGTACCGGTGCCAGACCGGGCCTGTCGCTGTCTCCGTCCGCAGGAGAGCGTCGATGGCCCGAATCGTGTTCAGGATGCGCGGGTCGTCCGCTTGCCGCAGTCCGAACCGCACGAGGGCGAGCGCGTCGGCGCTGACCAGTTCCGCGTAGGGCGCACGGCTCTGATCCACCGGCCTGTTCTTGACGGGCACGAATCCGGTGAACGGAGACGCCCCATCCGCCACGTCGGGGGGAGCGATCCGCGCGTAGTATCCCTGCACGCCCAGCCGTCGGGCGAGCGTCGAGTCGGTCACGTAGGTCCACCGATCGATCCCGTCGTGCCACGAGTCCGCCGTGTCCAGCAGGTACTCGGCCGCCGTCTTCTCTCCCGCTTCGTCCGCGAAATCGGCAGCCGCGAGCAGCGCCGCCACCGTGACGGCGAGCGTGAACGGCGAATAGCCCGCGTCTTCCTCCCAGCGATCCTGCGGCGTCACCGGACCGGTGAGGGCGAGGTAGGCAGCGGCCCGGCGCACCATGGGCCACGGATCAAAGCCGGCGAGCGCATCGAAGCGCCGAAGAAGATCGGCCAGCAGGATCGGAAAGCCCGTCTCGTCGAGCTGTATGCCGCTCCAGTAGGGGCTCCCGTCGAGCCACATGTTCTGCGGCCAGTGACCGTCCTCCTCCTGCGTGGCGGCGAGGAAGGTCAGCGTATCGCGTGCGGAGTTCGCCCGTCCGGCGGCCAGCAGAGCGCCTGCGGCTTCCACCAGGTCGCGGGGCCAGACGAGGTGATATCCACCCAGGTCGTGGTCCCCGCGCGCAAAACCCCACGGCACCGAAAGGCTCGCGATCGCGGCCCCGGCGTGCGTCTTGTCCTGGTGGGTCTTCAGTACCGCGATGCTCACCCGGTACAGGTCCAGCCCGTCGCTCCGGTCCGAGGCCTCGCGACACTCCTCGTGGTAGGCCGTCCAGGCTCGCACGTACTCCGCGCAGAGCTCGTCGAACGGCTCGAGCAGCGAAGCGCGAGCGCCTTCCCCGGCTTCCTCGGGTGTCTCGCCGAATCCGAGCGCCAACACGCACCGTCCCTTTGACTCCTGCAACGGAATCTCCGCGGCCAGCGCCACGTTGCCGTCCGGTGCGTCCGTGAAGCACCGCGTGAGGCGTCCATGCCGCTTGATGTCGTGCCAGGAGTCCCCTGGTCCGACGTAACCGCAGCTCATGTCGCCGAAGGGGATCGAGCAGGCGAGCGCGAGCGCCCGGGAGCCCCGGGAGGCGAACAGCATCGGGTCGCCCTTGAACGAACCGACCCAACCGTGGTTCTCACACCCCTGGTTGCCGATATGGGGGGCGAGGAGGACGAAGAGGCGCAATCCGCTGAGGCCGTCGGATCCGGGCTCGAAGAGGACGCGCTGCAGCAACACGTCGCGGCTCGGATCCGTGACGACCGTTTTCACGATCCGGTAGCGACCCCGGTCGCAGCGACTGGTGAGACGGTACCCGGGCACGCCCGGGCCCAGGAGCTCGACCTCGTGCGAGGCGTGACGCTTCTCTTCGGAAAAGAAGCCGTCGGATGCCGTGACCAGCAGGCCCAGGTCCCGCGTGTTGGCCTGATCCACGCGGGGGTAGTAGACCTCGTTGACGATGCCGTGTGAGAGAGTAAACCAGACGCGGCTCCGGGCCGCGAGCGCCGTCCCGACGCCGCTCTTCGCGCTGGACGTCCAGCGGGGCTCGATCCCGGGTCTGCCGGGCGGCGCATCATGCGCGCTCATCTACGGGTCTACCAGACTGCCGGACGCGGAGTTCCCCCCGGGGACGCGATGCCTCGCGCCCGGCCGGCATCGAAGGTACGCACCGAGCTTGAGCCCGTCGATTTCGACCTCGGGATCATAAAATCGGAGCATCAATCCGATTGGCTCCTGGCTCATCCCGGGACCGGATGACGGCAAGGTGAGTGTCGCGCGTGCGCGCCTCGACGGGGCGGCAGACTTCCTGGTCGTGCCGGCGACGCACACGTTCATCATGAACCGGCGCGATGTCGCCGATCAGGTGCTTCATTTTCTGCGGGATGGCTCGTTCGTGGACGATAGTTCCGTTGAAGGTGGGTGAGGGCCTCGTGTTCCACATCTACGTCGATGCCGACGCCTGTCCGGTCAAGCAGGAAGTGTACCGGGTGGCACGTCGGTACAGGCTGCCCGTTACCCTCGGCCGTCCTGCGCGGCGCAGGAGAAATCACCGGCGGTCCCGCCCCGCTCGAGAAGCGAGACCGATCGCGCTTTCTCCAGGCGCTGGACCAGGTGATCCAGTCCATTCTACGCGACCGAGCGTGAAGGGGTGGCGTAACTTCAGTAATCGCATTATACTATTGAGCTAATACCAGTCGGGGTGTTCCCGACACCGGCGAACAACAGGTCCTCAGGTTCATCCCTCCGAGGTCGCGCCTCCCAACACCATTCTTGCCCTTCACTGTTGTGTGGGTCTGAGAGTACGGCCGTGCCGTACAGGCCCAGCCTGCACGTACGTCCAGGAAAGATGCACCTAAATGATAGCAGCAGTATCCAAGAACTCGACCGGATTCGACCGGTTCGGGCTCAAAGAAGCCCTCGTGCGCGGAGTACGGGCCGCCGGCTTCGCGAACCCCCGACAGATCCAGCTCGAAACCATTCCGGCCGGCCTCGCCGGCCGCGACGTCCTGGGACTGGCTCAGACCGGTACCGGCAAGACGGCGGCGTACGCGCTGCCCCTGCTCGACCGGCTGCTCGAGGTACGCCGCAAGGGCCCTCGTGCACTGGTGATCGCACCCACGCGGGAGCTGGCCACCCAGATCGCGGCCGAAATACGGACGCTCTCGAAATTCACCGGCGTGAAATCCGTCACGATCTACGGAGGAGTCTCGATCCAGGGCCAGGTCAACACGCTGGCGCGGGGTCCGGAGATCGTGGTCGGTTGCCCGGGCCGCATACTCGACCTGCTGAACCGTGGGCTGCTTCGCCTCGGACAGGTGGAGACGCTCGTGCTCGACGAGGCCGACCACATGTTCGACATGGGATTCCTGCCCGACATTCGCAGGATCCTCGCCGCGCTTCCGGCGCGCCGCCAGAACCTGCTGTTCTCGGCGACCATGCCGAAAGACATCCGTCGACTGGCCGACGATCTGCTGAACGATCCGCACGTCGTCGAGCTGGCTGATGCCGCACCCGCGGGCACGATCGACCACGCGCTGTACATGGTCTCGGAGCCGCGCAAGTGGGCGCTGCTCGAGCACCTGCTGTCCGGCGCCGACTGTGACTCGGCGATCGTGTTCACCCGCACGAAGCGGCGGGCCAAACGGCTGGCGGACCAGCTGAGCCGGGCCGGTCATCGAGCCATCGGGCTGCAGGGTAACATGTCGCAGAGCCAGAGAGATCGGGCCATGCGCGGTTTTCGATCACGCTCGTACGACATTCTGGTCGCCACGGACATCGCGGCACGCGGAATCGACGTGAGTGGGGTCTCGCACGTGATCAACTTCGACGTGCCGAACACGCCCGAGGCCTACACGCACCGCATCGGCCGCACGGGCCGGGCGGAGCTGGAGGGCGTGGCCTGCACGTTCGTCACGAGCGACGATCGCGCCTGGGTGCAGTCGACCGAACGCATGATCGGATCGCCCATTCCGCGTCGTAAGGTCAGCGGCTTCGACTCGGACCACGACGAGCAGCCGGGCTACCACGTTGCCGGGCGTTCGTCCCGCGGAAACGGCAACCCGCGGAACGGAGGCAAGCCGCGGGGCAACGGAGGAAACGGAAGATCGCGGAGGGACGGACACCCCCAGACCGACGGAACGCAGCGCAGCGAACAGCCGTCGAGGCCAGGTCGGCGCAACGCGGGCTTTCGGCCCGGGAGCCGGCGCCGCGCCCGCTGAGGCGGGTCGCCTGATTCCGTTCAGTCGGTTGGCGAGGAGGGCATCGAGGGTGCAGTATGAGCCTTCGTGCCTGTTCCCGCGGATCGACTGAGCGGAGGTCTTCCCGATGCGCTTCTTCGTCCTGAGCCTGCTCCTGGCCGTACCCGTTCAAGCACAGACCACCCCGCAGTTCACCGATCCCGACCGGGCGGAGAAGGTCGGCGCGACGGAAGGCGCCGTCGAGCAGATGTTCCGGGACTACGCGGAGAGGGAGCACATGCCCGGGATGTCATACGGCGTCGTGCTCGACGGGAACCTGCTGTATTCCGGCGGCTTCGGGTTCGCCGACCTGGAGAGGGACATTCCGGCGGACCCGAGGTCCCTGTTCCGCATCGCGTCGATGAGCAAGAGCTTCACCGCCATGGCCATCCTGCAGCTGCGGGACGATGGCCGGCTCAGCCTGGACGACCCCATATCGGACTATGTGCCGGAGGCCGATGGGCTGGAGCTCCTCACGACGGACGCTCCCGTGATTACGATCCGGCACCTGTTGACCCACTCGGCCGGCTTCCCCGAGGACAATCCGTGGGGAGATCGCCAGCTGGCCGACTCCGACGAGGAACTGCGGGAGCTGATCGCGGACGGCGTGTCGTTCTCGAACGTGCCCGGCATCGAGTACGAGTACAGCAACCTCGGGTTCGCACTGCTCGGGCAGGTCGTCCAGGTCGTCTCCGGAATGGAGTTCCGGGACTACATGAGGACTCACGTCTTCGCCCCGCTCGGCATGAGCCACACCCTGTACGAGTACGAGAACGCTCCGCGGGACAGGCTCGCGCTTGGTTACGGCTGGATGGACGATGGCTGGGTGGACATTCCGCTCGAGCATCACGGCGCTTTCGGGGCGATGGGCGGCCTGATCACCTCGATCGAGGACTTCACGGCGTACGTCGCGTTGCACCTTTCCGCCTGGCCCCCGCGCAGCGGACCTGACACCGGTCCCCTCAGGCGCAGCTCGCTGCGTGAAATGCACCAACCGTGGCGGTTCGCGGGCGTCATGCCCGATTTCCGCTACCCGAATGGTCGGGAGTGTCCATCAGCGCGGGCTTATGCCTACGGCCTGCGCTGGGTGGAGGATTGCGACGGGAGAGTGATGGTCGGGCACAGCGGCGGACTCCCCGGCTTCGGCAGCAATTGGACGATGATGCCGGAGTACGGGCTCGCCGTGATGTCGTTCGACAACATCACCTACGGTGGGACCAGCGAGCTCAACACCGCGGTGCTCGACACGATCATCGTGCTCGCCGGCCTCGAGCCGCGTCGCCTGCCGCCTTCAGCCATTCTCGAACGGAGACGGGACGACCTGGTCTCGTTCTTCCCGGACTGGGCGGGTGCAGAGGATTCGGACGTGTTCGCCGAGAACTTCTTTCTCGACAACCGGCTGAGCGATCTAGTGCGGCAAACGCGCGAGATGTACGCCGAGGCCGGGCCGATCCAGTCGGTGGGCGAAATGCAAGCCCTGAATCAGTTGCGCGGCACGTTCGTGCTGCACGGAGAGCGGCGCGATATGGCCGTGTTCTTCACGCTCACGCCGGAACGGGAGCCCCGCATTCAGCAGGTTCGAATGCGACTCGTGGAGTGACGGCCGGGCGGACCCCACCTTGCACCGTTCCCGGCCTTCGAGTCATAGTGGCACGGCATCTGCCCACAGGACTGCGGGTTCTGGGGGAATGCACACCGACCGCCGAGGGGGTCCAGCGGTGAAAGACGAACCGTTTGTCGACCATTACGAGATCCTGCAGCTCAGCCAGGGCGCCGACCAGGAGACTCTGGAGCGTGTCTTCCGGCTGCTCGCCAAGCGCTATCACCCGGACAACCCGGAGTCGGGAAACGAGGCGAGCTTCCGTGAAGTCCACGAGGCCTACGAAATTTTGACGGATCCGACCCGCCGGGCGGCGTACGATGTCCAGTACGACAAGCACAAGAGCATGCAGTGGCAGGTATTCGACCAGGACACGACGCGCGGCGGACACGAGGAGGATCAGCGGATCTTCAGCGGAGTGCTGGCACTCCTGTACGCGGCGCGCCGGCGAAACCCGGAATCCGGCGGGGTCGGCTCGATCGATCTCGAGAGGAAGCTCGGCGTCCCCCGTGAGCATCTCGAATTCCCCTTTTGGTACATGAAGAAGCGGGGCTGGATAGAGATCCTGCAGAGCGGACAGTACGCCATCACGATCGACGGCATCGACGAGGTTCTCACGCGCGGGACGACCGCACCGGTGACCCGAATGCTCACCGATGGTGGCGCCAACGGCGAGCCGAGGCCGGCGGATGGGCCGCGATCGGCGTCGGAACCGAATTCCGAGGTCGCCTGAGCCCCGTGGCGGACCGTTCGACCGCCGATTGGGTTGCGCTCGCGGAGTACGCGGCCGGTTACGAGGCGGAAATCGCGGCAGGGCGGCTCGAGTCCGTCGGGATCCCGTCACGGATCGACCGGCACGACGCGGTCGGTATCTTCGGGCCGGGCCATTCCGGCTCTTCGGTGCGCGGTGTCACGCTCTACGTGCCAGGCGACAGCCTGCCGGCCGCCCTCAAGGCGCTTGACCTCGGGGTGAGAGGCTGTTGATCCTCGAATTCCGGGCCGGGACCGCGCGTCGCTTCTCTCAGGGCGCCGGATCGATGCGCCAGACCTTGCTTCCCGCCAGGACGTAAAGCTCGCCCGCAGGGTCCTTTCCGAACGAATACACGCTTCCGATGTCCGGAATCGACCATTCGCGTTGCTCGATCACCTCGCCGCCCGCCGGGTCCCACCGGAAGCTCCGCAGCCACCCGGAACAGTAGTCCGAATAGAAGTAGGTTCCCGCGAGATCGGGGATCGCCTCGCCGCGATACACGTATCCACCCGTGATCGAGCAGCCCTCGTCGTGATCGTACCACAGGACCGGGTACCGGAGGCCCGTCCCGTCGCAGCCGGGGGTCCGGTAGCACTCAGGCCCCTCCACGGTGTTCCAGCCGTAGTTGATTCCGGCCTCGGCCATCGGGGCGACGTTGACTTCCTCCCAATCGTTCTGGCCCACGTCGGCGATGAAGATCAGGCCTCCCTCGGCGTCGATGTCGCTGCGCCAGGGATTTCGCACGCCATAGGCCCAGATTTCCGGTCGGCCCCCGCCCGACGCGAACGGGTTGTCCTCCGGAATCGCGTACGGATCGCCCCCGTCCACATCGATCCGGAGGATGGAACCGAGCAGCGTGTCCAGGTTCTGTCCGTTGCCCTGGG
>CANPVW010000067.1 GCA_947581745.1 Candidatus Benthicola azotiphorus | reverse complement strand
ACGTCATCGATCCGGAAGCCTGGGGCTGGCAATTTGATCGCGCCCGCGGTGAAATCACCCTTCGCCAGGGCGAAGTCCGCATCGACAATGCCGAGCTGCGCCTGCCGCCGCCGCCCGCCACGGACGCCTTGCCGCGAGGTCACCTCCCGGCATCGGAGCATAACGCAGCCGTGCCAGCCGCCGGTAGCCGCGAAGGTCGGCGAGCAGGATCTCCGCACCCCATGTCAGGCCATCGTCTCCGTACCCCGTGCCGTCGTACGCGACGCCCACCACCGGCTCCTCGACGCCGTGTTCGCCGGACACCGCAGCGATGTGCGCGTGGTGGTGCTGCACGTCGATCACGGTCGGAAGTCCCATCTCCTCGGCGATCCGGGACGACAGATAGCCCGGATGGAGATCACGTGCGACCACACGAGGCTCGATGCGGAACAGGGCCCGAAATCGAAGCAGCGCCTCACGATAGTGGTCCAGAGTCTCAGCGTTCTCCAGGTCCCCGACGTGCTGGCTCACGAAGCCGGTGTCTTCCGCCACCAGGGTGAACGTGTTCTTGAGGTGCGGCCCGACGGCGAGCAGCGGCTCGGGAGACGCGACGGGAAGCGGCACCGGGAGGGGCGCGTATCCCCGGGCGCGGCGGATGAACACGGGCGCTCCAGCCATCACGCGCACGACGGAGTCGTCGTACCGGGCGACGATGTCCCGATCGTGCATCAGGAACGCGTCGGCGACCCCGGAGAGCCTGTCGAGCGCATCGGCGTTCGCGGTGCAGATCGGGAGCTCGCTCCGGTTGCCACTCGTCATGACGAGAGGTCCGCCCACCCTCTCGATCAGCAGCAGGTGGAGCGGCGTGTAGGCGAGCATGACGCCGATCGTGTCCAGGCCGGGCGAGACGGAGGGGGCGAGCCGCGAGTCGGCCCTGGCCCGCAGCAGCACGATCGGTCGCTCCGATCCGGTGAGCGCTTGGCGCTCCACCGGTCCGAGGTGTCCGATCCCCGCTGCGCACTCGGCGTCCAGGACCATTACGGCCAGCGGCTTCTCGTCGCGCACCTTGCGGCTCCTCAGCCGCCGCACCGCCGTCTCGTCCGTAGCGTCGCAGGCGAGGTGATACCCCCCCAGTCCGCGGATCGCCACGACCCGACCGTCCGCGAGCATCCGGGCCACGGTCTCGATCGGATCCACCCCGGCTCCCAGTGGAGCGCCCTCCGGGTCGGTCAGCCAGAGGCGCGGTCCACACTCCGGACAGCTGTTCGTCTCCGAGTGGAACCGCCTGTCCGTCGGGTCGGTGTACTCGCGCCGACACGCCGGACACTGTGGAAAGACCTTCATCGAGGTGCGGACCCGGTCGTAGGGCATCGCCTCGATGACCGTGTAGCGGGGGCCGCAATCCGTGCACGTGATGAAGGGATAACGGTACCGGCGATCGGAAGGATCGAACAGCTCGGTGCGGCACGCGTCGCACGTGGCCACATCCGGCGACACCGGGAGCCGACCCTCGGTCGCCAGGCTCTCGAGGACGCGGAAGCCGGTAGCACCCCGCGGAGGCACATCCTCCACTTCCAACCGGTCGATCCGCGCCAGCACCGGCGCCTCGGATCGAAGGCGCTCGATGAACTCCGTCACTCCCGCGGCGGAGCCCTCGATCTCGATGTACACCTCGCCGGATTCGTTGCGGACCCAGCCGGAGAGGTCGTTGCGGACGGCGAGTCGGTGCACGAAGGGTCGGAAGCCAACTCCCTGCACCACCCCCGCGATGTGGAGGCGGCGAGCCTGTCGAAACCGCGGCGGCGCCTGCGGCGCATCGGAATCTCCCGCCCGGGCAGTCTCGCTCCCTGGCCGGTCGGGCAAGCCCCCGTGACTCAAGCCGGCGCTTCTTCCGTCACTCCCGCCAGCTGGAGGATGAACCGGTACCACTCCTCCATGCCCTCGCCCGTGAGAGCCGACGTGTGGAAGAAGCGCAGGCCCGGGTTCACCTGTCGGGCGTACTCGACGGCACGACTCATGTCGAAGGGCAGATACGGAAGCAGGTCGGTCTTGTTGATCACGCAGTACTCGGAGCGCTCGAACATGCGAGGATACTTGAGCGGCTTGTCTTCGCCCTCCGTGACCGAGAAGATGACGACCTTCGCATTCTCGCCGAGGTCCCAGGACGCGGGACACACGAGGTTGCCGACGTTCTCCACGAACAGGAGATCCGTGTCTTCCAGGTCGATTTCCTCGAGGGCGCTCGAGACCTGTCGGGCGTCCATGTGACACGCGCCACCCGTGACAACGGCCTGGACGAGTCGATCCGTACGAGCCGCCAGCCGGTCAGCATCGTTCTGGGTCTGCACATCGCCGGTGACCACCGCCATGCGCAGCGTCGACCCCAAAGCGTCGAGGGTACGCTCGAGCAGGCTGGTCTTACCCGAACCGGGCGAAGATACCAGGTTCAGCGAGGGCACCCCGCTCTCGGCGAGGCGGCGGCGCACGTCGGCTGCCAGCTCGTCGTTCTTCGCCATCACCTTCTCGCGCACCTCGATCCTACGGACCGTCATCGTCCTCGACCTCCAGATAGGTGACCCGCAGCTCGTCGCCGTCCAGCCTGTCGATGACCGGCCTGGCGTGGCCGAACGGGGGGTTTCCGAGCAGCGCCTCCAGACAGAACTCGAGATTGTCGATCTCGATACCGGCTTTCGCGCCGACCTCAAGACCGACGGCGGTGATGCGCGGAAGATCGTCCGTCCCCACACGCTCCTCCGCGATCCGACAGACGTCGAGGGCGATGCTCAGCTCATGCACCCGGTAACGCCTCCGCCTCTTCCACCACGTATCCCCAGCCCCGCAACCGCTCTATTACCCGTTCGATCAGACGGTCGACACCGGCCGCGACCGGCGCGCTCAGCGAGGTGCTCATCTCGACGCTCTCCGGCTGCAGGCCGATGGCGCAGAGCTCCTCCGGGAGCGTCCCCCTCAGCTCGGCGAGCGCCAGAACCTCCTTCACGTCAATCTGGTGCGGAGACAGCTTCCGGGCCAGAAAGCGGGGGATCTCCTCCGCTTCCAGCTCCACCAGGATTCCCGGCTCGCGTCCGACGTTGATCGCGTCGATGAACATCACCCGGCGGGCGCTCTCCACGTGCGGAAGCAGGTTCAGTCCCCACGTGCCGCCGTCGAGGAGATCCAGGCTCGGCCGAAAGGACCAGCCGAGCCTGAGACGCTCGAGGACTTCGATTCCGAGACCGTCGTCACCCATGAGGGGGTTCCCCACTCCGATGACGACGGTCTCCGGAATCCCGCGATCACTCATCCTCGAACTTGACGTCCGCGCGAACGAACCGGCCTCCGCTGAAGATCGAGGACATCTCGCCTTCGCGGTCCATCACGTCCGCCCGGAAGGCCAGATACACGTGAAGCGGAATGAAGGTTATGAGGAGCCAGGTCAGCGCATGGTGCGTGAAGCGAACCGTCTGGATCCCTCCGAACAGCGGTGCCACCCAGGCCGTCGCCGTGTGGAAGAAACCTCCGGGGTTCGACAGCCCGTACATGGTGAACCCGGTGACCATCTGCACGATGACGATCAAGTAGATGAGCGTGTAGCTCAGCTGTTGGAGAGGGTGATGCCCCAGGTAGTGGGGCATGGACTCCTGCCGGACGAGCAGATAGTACTTCACCGTCCTCCACAGGTTGCGCCAGTCACGCGCCTGCACCGGAAGCAGGGAGCTCCAGCGGGCCCACTTGTTTCCGGCGAACAGCCAGTAGACCCGGAGGATGGCGGCGGCCACTATGAGCCCGGCCGCCGCGAAGTGGAGGAAGCGCGCCCAGCCCATGAGGTAGTGGCTGCTCGCTTCACCCCAGGTGGTGAAGTACGGCGCGCCGATGTAGAAGCCCGTCACGATGAGCACGGTGATCGTGATGGCGGACACCCAGTGGGTGACCCGCAGCGGCCAGCGCCACAGGTACACCCACCGATACTCGGGCAGCGATTCGGGGTGCGGGATATGGGTCGCTTCCGCGACTTCCTCCGGGATCACCCCGCCCGTGCCGGCCGGCTGCAGGCGCGGCTCTTTCGGGTCGATCATGGCAGCTTCACCTCGGTCACGGGCGTGCCGTTCACATCCAGAACGTGCACCCCGCAGGCCATGCAGGGATCGAAGGAGTGAATCGTGCGCAGGATTTCGAGCGGCCGCTCGGGATCCACCAGCGGGTGATTGTCCGTGAGCGAAGCCTCGTAGGGCCCCATCTGCCCCGCCGCGTCACGAGGCGAACAGTTCCACGTGGAGGGAACCACGCACTGGTAGTGCGAGATCTTGCCGTCATCGATCCGGATCCAGTGTCCGAGGTTCCCTCGCGGCGCGTCCTGGTAGCCATAGCCCTGCGCGCTTGCCGGCCATGTGCTGGGATCCCAGCGCTCTCCATTGAACGTGGCGGTGTCGCCGCCCTTGATCCGCGTGACCAGGTCGTCGTACCACTTCTCCATGCGACGGGCGAGCAGCACGGTCTCGATTCCCCGCGCCGCCGTGCGACCGAGAGTGGAGAAGAGCGCTTCCGGGCCGACGCCGAGACGTCCCAGGACCTCTCCCACCAGCTCCCGGGCACCCTCGTGGCCGGAACCGTAGGCCACGAGCATCCGGGCCAGCGGTCCGACCTGCATCGGCATCTCGTTGTACCTCGGCGCCTTCATCCACGTGTACTTGTCCTCTCCCTGCAGGTACTCCCAGGGAGTCGGCGGCCCCGAGTACCGGGCCTTCGTCTCACCCTCGAACGGATGCAGCCCCACCTGGTCGCCCGCCTCGTACTCGTACCACGAGTGAGTGACGTACTCCTTCACGAGCTGCTGATCGTACGGGAGCACCTCTCCGATGTTCTTGCCGAGGATGATGCCCTGGGGCAGGTAGTAGGAGTCGATGTTGCGAATGTCGTCCTCGGGGAACTCGCCGCACGCCATGAAGTTGTCGACGCCTCCTCCGATGGAGGCCCATTCCTTGTAGAAGCCGGCGATCGCCACGAGGTCAGGCCAGTACACTTCCTCTACGAACCGCCGGGCCCGCTTGATCATGTCGTGGATATCGGTCAGTCGCTCCGCGTTGATCGTCGCGGTGCTGTCGATGTTGATGGCCGAGGCCATGCCACCGACGAGGAAGTTGGGGTGCGGGTTCTTGCCGCCGAAGATCGTGTGCACCCGAATGACGTCCCGCTGCCAGTCCAGCGCCTCCAGGTAGTGCGCCACGCCGAGCAGGTTGACCTCGGGCGGGAGCTTGTAGGCGGGGTGCCCCCAATAACCGTTGGAGAAGATCCCCAGCTGGCCGCTCTCCACGAAGCGGCGGATGCGGTCCTGCACTTCCGCGAAGTAGGTCGCCGAGTTGTTCGGCCACGGCGAGATCGAGCGGGCGATGTTCGAGGTGGCCGCCGGGTCGGCGGACAGAGCGCTGACGACGTCCACCCAGTCGAGAGCATGCAGGTGGTAGAAGTGGATCACGTGGTCCTGGATGAACTGCATGCCCAGGACGATGTTCCGGATCGTATTGGCGTTGGCCGGAATACGGATGTCGAGCGCGTCCTCGACCGCCCGCAGCGACGCGATCGCGTGCACCACGGTGCACACTCCGCAGATCCGCTGCGTGAAGGCCCAGGCGTCACGCGGGTCCCGGCCCTGCATGATGAGCTCGATTCCCCGGAACTGGGTCGACGAGGCCCAGGCGTCGGCGATCCGCCCATCCTCTGCCTGGACCTCTATTCGAAGATGTCCCTCGATCCGGGTGATCGGGTCGACGACGAGCTTAGTCCTGGCCACGGTTCACCTCCGCATCCTGTGGCGGCTTCTGCATCACCGGCAGCTGTTTCCGCTGCCGTGCCCGGTGGATTCCAGTCGCTGCGGCGTGCGCAGCGACACCTGCCGTGACGCCTATCGCGAGAGCTCCGCCGAATACGTCCACACGCCGCTCGACTCCGAAGCCGGCCACCTGCGGCAGCCTTTCGTAGAACGGCGTCATGGTGTCCCAGAACCGGCGCTCGGTGCAGCCGAGGCACGGGTGTCCGGCGCCGATCGGCCAGCTCGTTCGCACGTTCCATTGGAAGATCGGGCACGGTGAGAAGCTCGCCGGTCCCTTGCACCCCATCCGATACAGGCACCAGCCCTTCCGGGCCCCCTCGTCATCGAACCCGTCGACGAACTGCCCCGCATCGAAGTGGGCCCGACGCTGGCACTGGTCGTGGATCCGCTTGCCGTAGGCGAACATCGGACGACCGTCGATGTCGAGCGCCGGCATCCGGCCGAAGGTCAGGAAGTGCACCACGGTCGCCGTCACCACGTCGGAGATCGGCGGGCATCCGGCGATGTTCACGACGGGCTTGTCGCGAATGATGTCGGAGACGCCCACCGCGCCGGTCGGGTTCGGGTTCGACGCCTGGATGTTGCCCCAGTGAGCGCACGCGCCGACCGCGATCACGGCGGCGGCGCCCGAAGCCGCCTCCTCCAGCACTTCCTTCGCGGTTCGGCCCGCGATCGTCGTGTAGATTCCATCATCCTTGAGCGGAACGGAACCGGTGACGACGAGGATGTACTGCCCCGCGTTCGCTTCCATCGCCGAGTGCAGGGCGGCTTCGGCCGCGTGGCCGGCCGCTGCCATCAGCGTGTGGTTGAAGTCGAGTGAGATCGTGTCCAGCACGAGGTCACCGATCGACGGCTCAGACGTCCGGATGACGCTCTCGACGCAGCCCGTGCATTCCTGGAGCTGAATCCAGACGACGCTCGGTCGCCTCATCTGCTCGAGCGCTCTGGCCATTCGAGGAGTGACGACCGATGCGAGTCCCAGCATCGCGGTGAGCTTCCCGCACAAGTCGAGAAACTCCCGGCGACTCACGCCCCGGTCCTCGAGATGCTCGGCCAGGGTCTGATCGGACGTCCAGGGGTGGGATGTGGGAGCTAGCATGCATCACCTCCGATGGACACTCGGTTCCCGCGGCGCGGCGTCCCGCGTCCGCGACTCGACGGCCCGGCGGCGACACATACGCCGGTACACCGGGCCTGTATCGACCACGCCGCGCTGAGCGCGACCAAGATCTATCTATCGAAGATGGTCCCGGGAGCCCTGGGGGGGTCGGGGCCTAAGCTATGTGGGGTGATACGGTTGCCGGATCAGCAAAGAGTGTGCCGGGTTCGGCAGCGCCCGCGGCGCGGGTTCGCGGGCCGGCGGGTCAACCTGCAGGCCGCCGTCTTCGGCAGCGCCCGGGCGATGCTCCGGCCGCCGCTCCGCCCGGACGTCCCGGTGTCATTGAAACCCGTAGTGAGCCATTCTGTCCGTGCGGCTCCCGCTATCGTTCGATGCCGGCCAGGTCCAGGAGGAAGGCGTACTCGAGCGCCGTTTCGCGGTTCCGACGGAAACGTCCGGACGCACCACCGTGCCCCGCATCCATGTTGGTGTGCAGATAGAGGCGG
>CANPVW010000066.1 GCA_947581745.1 Candidatus Benthicola azotiphorus | reverse complement strand
CGCATATCAGGTACTCGATGCCCTTCGTGGCGAAGAGATCCGAGTGTTCGATGCCTTGCATTGTCTCACCCTCGTCATGCGGCGGAGGCGTGAAGCCGCTCCACATCCGAGTCCTTCACGGAGCGGAGGGGCGCGATATCCAGCACCTGCATCCGGTTCACGATCCAGCGGAACACCCAGAGCTCGGCGGAGATGACCGCCAGCGTGACGACGACCTCCTGCCACGTCGGCACGTATCGGACCGGGGCGTACCACTTGAAGGCGATGATCGAGATGTTGAGCCGATTCAGCACGATTCCGAGCAGCGTCAACAGGGCCGCCGTTCCTATCACCCGGGTGTTCTCCAGTCGGATCCCCGCCAGGAACAGGACAAGCGGCAGGAGCACAAACCCCACATTTTCGACCAGGTACCAGGAACCCCAGCCGGTCAACATGAAGGCCCACCGCTGACCGTGCACGAAGACGATCACCTGCAGGAATACGTAGACGAGCAGGGTTCCGGCGCAGATGCGCGCGAGGCCCAGCACGATCTCGGAGTGACGGCGCTTGAGATCCCGGCCGAGACGGTGGTGGAACACCTTGTGGCTGATCGAGCCTTCGAAGATCACCATCGACAGGCCTGCGAACACGCTCGAGATCAGGAACATGATCGGTATGAACTCAGAGTACCACAGGGGGTGCACCTTGTCTCGCGCCATCAGGAACAGCGCTCCGAGTCCGGACTGGTGGAGGCTGGACAGCGTGATACCGAGGATGACCGCACCGAGCGTCAGGCCGTGCAGTGTCACCCGCAGGCGCTTCCAGCCCGCCCATTCGGCGATGGCCGGAGAGAACTCGATGAACTCCATCAGCGTGTACAACAGGAAGTGCCACGCGACCAGGAACATCACAGAGCTGACACCGAACGAGTTTCCGATGATCGGGTTGACCACGTTCCACGGTCGTCCGAGGTCGAGCAGAAGGGCGCCGGAATAGAAGACGTATGCGAGAAAGCCGTTCAGCACCGTTACCCTGAGGATGGGCCGGTACTTTTCCATTCCCAGAATGTAGACCATGAAGCAGAGGACGTAGGCGCCACCGGCGAAGGCTACGCCGGTGATCACATCGAACGCGATCCAGATCCCCCACGGGAACTCCTGCGACAGATTCGTCACGGCTCCCAGGCCATGGGCGAATCGATCCACCAGCACCACGACGGCGACCAGCATGATCGCCACGGTGATCACGTTGAACGGCGTAAGAATCCGTCCCTTCGGACGCATCTCCCGCCTGAGGAAGGCGCCGAAGTCCAGAAGCGTCTGGAACGAGTTCCTGAGCGCGATTGCGGACTGACTCACCGGTCCACCTCGCTTTCCGGTTCATGTCGCCCCTTCGCTGCCTTGGCGAGGCCGAGCAGGAAGACGGGGAGTGCAATGTCGACCAGCGGCACGGAGTAGAGGAACTCCGTCGTGAGGGCCGGATACGATTCCGTGCTGAGATCGGTCCGAAAGCCGAGCTGCTCGAAAGGCACGGAGGCCAGATACAGCAGACTGGTGCCCCCGGCCTCGTGCTCGCCGTAGATCTGGTGCACGTACTTCTCCGGCGACGCATAAATCCGCTCGCGCCCGAGCTCGAGCATCTCGGAACGAGGTCCGAACACGATTGCCTTCGCCGGGCAGTTCTGCACGCACGCGGGCACCTCACCCTCCTCGAGTCGGCTCCAGCACATCTGGCACTTCATGATGCGAGGGTTCGGGCTGTCGTATTCGAACTTCGGTACGTCGAACGGGCACGAAAGCATGCAGAACCTGCAGCCCATGCACTTGTCCGGGTCCCAGGTTACCGGACCTTCGGCTGTCTTGTGCATGGCCTTGGTCAGACAGGCCGAAGCGCAGGCCGGCTGCAGGCAGTGCATGCACTGGCGCTTGACGTTGACCGGACCGTTCTCGGTCTCGAAACGGTTGACCACGGTCCACTGCGTCTCCGACGTATCGCGCACCACGCCTGGTTCGACGGACTTCGGTGGCTCGGGAAGTCCGTTCGCCTCGGCGCAGGCCCGTTCGCACATCCGGCATCCGAGACACCGGGTCGTGTCGACGAGGATGGCGGGGGTATCGACCGCGCCTCCATCTACGACCCCGCGCTTCGGGGCTGCGCCCTGAGCCAGGTTCCGGCCCACCAGGGTCGAGCCCGCGGCCAGGGCCAGAGTCTTTACGGCAGACCTTCTACGCATCTCGGCCTCCAGAGAGGTCAATGGTCGGGGTTGAATCCGGCGTCCTCCGTCTTCGGTTCACCGGAGGAGTCAGGCGGATAGGAATTCTTCCTCGAATTCAGTCCACCCGGAACGGTCAAGCTGATTCAGCGCGCCCACCGGAAGCTCTCCGCCATCGGCAAGAGCCAATCCGGTCTGCGGGTCGGCGGATCGCGCGAGCAGGTGGTCCCGGATCCGACCGTACTGGGCCCGGCTCCAGTCGACCGCTGCCTTGCCTATCAACCACGTCGGAACCTCCGTCGACAGGTCGTCGGGATGGATCACGCACGTCAGGTCGCTTCGGCTCACCCAGGAGCCGGGCGCCTGAGGCGTTCGATCGGCTGACATTACACTGCCCGCCAGTGGCGAACGGACCGTCAGTCGGTTCGTCCCGCTGCCGATCGTCATGAGGGGATCTCCCTTGCCGACGAGTTCCCCGGGCCGCCGCATTTCAAGCACCGGGTCCGGGCCGACGAGAGAGAGAAGAAGTGGGTGAACTCCCAGTTCGACGTCGCCGCTCTGCTGTACCTGGCCCCACGTAAACGTCGGCTGAAGGAACACCCCGGCCGGCAACCGGCCGACGAGATCTCGCAGCGGCAGCGCGCGGGGAGTCCCGGCGGACTCGGCGACGATGCGCCGCGGCCGCTCGACGAGCAGGTAGTGTCCGGTCAGAGAGGCCACCACGATCACAAAGAAGACGGCACCAAGCATCGATTCCTCCCCGGCTGTTGTGCCCTTCGATCCGGTCTTCGGTCTTCCCGCTTCCCGGGAACCGAGTCCGCGGCCGGGCGTAGCCGTTCGGCCTACACAAAGGCAAGGCCGGTGCCACAGCGACGAGGTTCTCGCGACGGCCTGTAAGCGATGCAAATAATGTCAGTTACGAAGAACGGAACCATAGAGACCCGTGATGAAGCAGAAGTGATGCTGTCGAAAGTTTCGACAGCCGGCCCGCCGCTCCGCGCCCGGGCGGCCCCTATGTAGCGGCAAAGACTTGTGTTAGGAGTGCTGTGTCGAAATTCGACACTCAAACGTTGAATCCTTGAACGGTTTCCGCGCCCCGGGGCGTTCGAAAATGAGCCAGTCCGGGAAGGTTCACAGCGCACGGGCACCGGACGGACGCGGGGCCTTGCTCGCTCAGGCAGTCGCCGTCAGTTTAGGGCCCGTCACGCCGCTCGTTCGTGTGTGCGAACGGGAGGCCGCCGGAGACGGATGGACCCCTTATCTCTCAGGCGAGAACATCCTTGGATGCCGACGAAGGGCTTCGCCCGACCGCCGTACGTCCGTTGATGCAGCGTCCGCTGGTCCGTGCTCTCACTCTGCTGGCGCTGCTGTTCCTGTTCCTGCTCGGAGTCAACGGTCTCGGCGACGCCTTCAAGTCCCTCGGAAGGGGCCTGCTGGACTCGTTCTTCCTGGCGACCGAGAATCCCTTCGTGGGGCTGGCCGTAGGTATCCTCGCCACCACTCTGGTTCAGAGCTCCTCCGTCACCACCTCGCTGATCGTGGGCCTCGTGGCTGCGCCGGAGCACGCTCTGCCGATCGCTAATGCCGTGCCGATGGTCATGGGCGCGAACATCGGGACGACGGTGACGAACACGCTAGTTTCCCTGGCCCACATGGGCCGTAAGGACGAGTTCTACCGGGCGTTCTCCGTGGCCACGTGCCACGACTTCTTCAACTACATGGCCGTCGTGATCCTGCTCCCCCTGGAGATGGCGACCGGGTACCTTCAGAAGACGGCGACCTGGCTGGCCTCGTTCCTCACCGGTCTGGGTGGCGTGCAGTACGACAGTCCCATCAAGGGCGCCTTGAAGGCGGCGCTGAGACCGATCAAGTCGGGCATCGGGGCCGTCGCCGGATCGGAGAAGGCTCAGGCCATTCTGCTGATTCTGCTGTCCGGGCTGTTGATCTACTTCGCCCTGCTCTTCCTCGTGAAGGTGATGCGCGGGGCGATGAGCGCACGTGTCGAGCGCATGGTCTCGCGCGGGCTCTACCGCTCCCCTCTGGTGGCGATCATCCTGGGGATCGTCGTCACCGTGATGGTGCAGTCGAGCTCCATCACCACCTCACTTCTGGTGCCGCTCGCCGGCGCCGGCCTGCTGACGCTCGAGCAGGCGTTTCCGATCACGATCGGCGCCAACATTGGCACCACGGTGACCGCCTTCCTCGCGGCACTCGCCGTCACCGGACCGAATGCCATCGCGGGCGTCACCATCGCCCTCGTCCATCTCCTGTTCAATCTGACGGGCACCTTGATCATCTATCCGTTCAGGCGCGTGCGGGAGATCCCCCTCAAGGCGGCCAGGTGGCTTGCCAGGCTGGCGGTGAAGTCCAAGGTCCTGGCCATTGCATACGTTATCGTTCTTTTCTACGGCCTGCCGGCCCTGTTCGCCTGGATGCACAGGGCCCTGTGAACCGGAGGTAGTGATGCTCAAAGAGCTGCTCAGCATCTTCCGCGCGGGAGAACCGCTGGCCGAGATGGGAGAGAACTTCTCCCGGATGCTTGAACTCACCCACGAGATGACGATCATGGCCGGGGAGATCTACTTCTCCGAGCTTCTCCAGGCGGATGCGCGCACCGCCGTGTACAAGACTGACATCAGGGTGAACAAGCTCGAGCGCAGGATACGCAAGCAGGTCATCGCTCACCTGTCCGTCACCGGCAACCGGGCATCCGTTCCCTACTGTCTGCTGCTGATGAGCCTCGTGAAGGACGTCGAGCGGATCGGCGACTACGCGAAGAATCTCAGCGAGGCCCGGGACTACCACCCGTCCTCCCTGCCGGATGACCAGATCGTGCAGGAAATGAGGGAAATTCGGCGCGAGATCGAGTTTCAGTTCTCGGAGATCGGGGCGGTGTTCGCTTCGTCAGACCACGAACGTGCGGTGGAGTTCATTCGAGAGGGCCGGGACGTCACACGCCGCTGTGACGCAGTCGTGGGCAGGGTCGCGCGCAGCGCCTACGACGCGTCCACTGCCACGTGCGTCGTGATGGGCGCTCGGTTCTACAAGCGGATCGCGGCTCACGTCCTCAACGTGCTGTCCAGCGTTGTGATGCCGCTTCACAAGCTCGACTACTACGACGAGAAGCGGCTGGCGGAGGCGCTTCCGGAGGAGTGAAGGCTGCCTTTCATCGGTAGAGCAGATACCTCCTGCGGATGATCTCGAAGTTGGCGCGGTCTGCGCTCCACGAGCCGGTGATCGAATCCAGGGAGGCTCCGGCCTCGACGGCGCGCCGGAGCCCGGCGGTGCCGGCAAGGCGATCGAACGCGTCTGCCCTCCACTCCCATGCCCCACCTGCCACCTGCCTGATCTCGATCAGCAGGGCCACCGCCGTCCGGGTCGGATCGTAGGCCTGTCTGTCCGTGACGACCAGGCGCACCCCGCGCAGCTCCTGACCTCCGTACTTGCCGTCGTCCGGTCGGTGCGGAATGAATCTCACTGCCTCGAATCGTATGCCGGGGAGATCCCGGCCGGACAGGCGGGAGACGACTTCCTCGCTGTCGAGCCATGGGGCCCCAACCTGCTGAAACGGCCCATCCGTCCCGCGGCCGACGGAGAGGTTGGTGCCCTCGAACAGGCACGTCCCGGGATAGTGGATCGCGCTCTCCAGATTGGGCATGTTCGGTGAAGGGGGGACCCATGGAAGCCCGGTCTCGCTGGCCCAGGTGGAACGTCGCCACCCCTTCGCCGGAATGACGTGCAGGTCTGCCCCGATCCCGAACTCCCGGTTGAACAGGAGCGCCAGCTCACCGACCGTCAACCCGTGGCGCATGGGGATAGGATACAGGCCGACGAACGACGAGAAGGCCGGATCGAGCACGTTGCCCTGTACGAGCGTTCCGCCTACCGGGTTGGGCCGGTCGGCCACCACGAACGGCAACCCGGCTCCGGCGGCCGCCATCATCGACTCGGCCATGGTGGAAATGAACGTGTAATACCGCGCTCCGACGTCCTGAATGTCGAACACGAGCGCGTCGAGCTCCCTCAGGATGGCCGGGTCGGGAGACCTCTCTTCTCCGTAGAGCGAGAGCACGGGCAGTCCGCTCTCCGGGTCGAACTCCTCGGGAACGCTCTCTCCACCGGTCAGCTTTCCCTGGAAGCCGTGCTCGGGGGCGAGCAGGACGACGACCCGGATGCCGGCTTCCAGCAGGAGGCGCGCGCCGGCCGTGCCGTTCCGGCTGATCCCGGTCTGGTTCGTGATCAATCCCACCCTGAGGCCCGCCAGAAGGCCGGCCGAGTCCGTGGCCAGCACCTCGATTCCCGGCCGCACGTCCGACGGCTCCGACGGAGTCGGGCCACAGGCGGCAATCAGAATTGCCGCGGCGCCCAGCGGCCCTGCAACGCGTCGCCCGTTCCGACGGACGATCTGTCTGCAATGCAGCCCCGCCGTTAGGTTGCGCATCGTAGACCCCGCAGATCTGCAGGCCGTGTTACGTCCAGCACGAGGCAACCGACATGACGAGATCCCGCCCGGCAAGTCCTCTGCCGCTTCTGTTCCTGATCCCCGGTCTGCTTCCACTCGCCGGTTGCAGCCGGGAGGCCTCGCAGGACTATGCCGATCGAGTGGAAATTCGGCGGACCTCGTTCGGTGTGCCCCACATCCTGGCCGAGGACCTCGGGGCCATGGCGTACGGGCTCGCTTGGGCGCACATGGAAGACTACGGCCGGCTCGTCGTGGAGCGGCTGACGATGGCCCGCGGGGAGCTCGCGCGTCACCAGGGGGAGGAGTCCGTCGAGTCGGACTTCTGGTGGCGGCGGCGCTATGAGCAGGCCGTGCGGGCGTACCCGACGCTGGATGCGGATGCCCGCCGGATCTACGAGGGCTACGCCGCGGCCGTCAACCGGTTCGTGGAGCTCCATCCGGATCGGGTGCAGGCCTGGGCCAGGTCCGATTTCACCGGGGTCGACGTGGCCGCGCACTGGGTGGACGAGACGCTGGACGGCGCGACCCGTCGCTTCACGAGCAGCCAGGCAAGGCGACGGGCCGCGGCCGATTCCGCCGAGGCTTCGGGGGACGGATCCAACGCCTGGGCCCTTGGTCCGTCCCGCACGGCCAGCGGGCATTCGATTCTCGTCCGCAATCCGCACCTCTCATGGGGAGCCGGACGCTACAGCGCGTATTACGAAGCACACATCACCGTGCCCGAGGTGATCGACTTCTACGGAGACTTCCGTGTCGGCTATCCGATGTACTTCAACGGCGGATTCAACCGGAACCTCGGCTGGAGCACGACCAATAACTCGCCGGATGTCGAGGAGTTCTACTCTCTTGCCGTCGACCCGGAAGATCCCGGGGCCTATCTGCTGGACGGGCAGTCGATCGCTCTGCAGCGCACGGAGATCAGGATCGCGGTTGGCGGGGGTCCCGACTCCGCATCGGTGACACGGGAGTTCTTTGACACGGAGATCGGTCCGGTCGTCGACCGAACCGCCGACACGGTGTACGTCGTCCGCTCGGCAGACTGGGGCGAGTACCGCCGTACCGAGCAGTTTCTCCGGATGATGCAGGCCTCGTCGCTGGAGGAATGGAAAGACGCGATGCGCCTCCGGGCGATGAAGGAATCGAACTTCACCTACGCAGACGGCGCGGGAAACATCTTCTACGTGTGGAACGCGGCGATCCCGCTCCTGCCCCATCCGTCGGGGGGAGACACCGTGGCGATACCCGTCTCCAGCCGAAGGGAGGTCTGGCAAGAGCTCGTTCCGTTCGATTCCCTGCCCCAGCTGCTGAATCCGGCGAGCGGCTACCTGCACAACGAGAACGACTCGTTCCACTATACGAATCTGGAGCACCCGCTGGAGACCCCGTCACTGCCGGCGGCGTGGCCCGAACGGAGCCTGCGGCTCCGCAGCCAGCTGGCCCTCGAGCTTCTGCATTCGGCAAACGACGCGACGCTCACCGAGGTCGTCGACCTCAAGAATTCACCGCGCATGCTGCTGGCGGATCGGGTGAAGGATGATCTGGTCTCGGCAGTACTCGCCTCCAGGCCATCAGGAGAAGAGGCGCGGGCCATCGATGTCCTCGCCGCGTGGGACAACACGGCGCGCGCGGACAGCCGGGGCGCGGCTCTGTTCGAGCTGTGGGCGCACCGATACGA
The DNA here is from genome assembly GCA_947581745.1 of Candidatus Benthicola azotiphorus. GTDB lineage: Bacteria > Gemmatimonadota > Gemmatimonadetes > Palauibacterales > Palauibacteraceae > Benthicola > Benthicola azotiphorus. The sequence continues at coordinate 7,559 of CANPVW010000066.1, read as the reverse complement.
CGAATTGGGGGGAGACTACGAGCGCCCCTGGGATCCCGCGTCGCCCACGACGACACCGGCAGGGCTGGATGATCCCCATCTGGCGGCGCGCGCGTTTTCGGTCGCCGTCCAACAGGCCGTGGGCGACTATGGCAACTGGGACGTGGCCTGGGGTGACGTGCACCGGGTGCGCTGGGGCGAGGTGGATGCTCCGGCGAGCGGTTGCCCGGCGAGCCTGGGCTGCTTCCGACACCTGGCGTTCGAGCCGGACGCGGACGGCCTGTTGAAAGCGTATTCAGGGGACGCGTGGATCCTGGCCGTCGAGTTCGACACGATTCCCAGGGCCCTGTCGATCCTCGTGTTCGGCGAGACCGGGGATCCGGAGTCTCCGCATTTCGACGACCAGACGGAAATGTTCGCGACCGGCCGGATGAAGCCGGTGGCTTTCACGGAGGAGGAGATCGAGGCCGATCTGGTGAGGCGCTATCGCCCGGGACACTGACGCCGGCGCGACCTTATTGCGCCTCCCGGTGTATTCTCCTCGGTGAAACGACTGGCATGACTGGCCGTGCCAGTGGCCGTGCCAGCGCCAGACCTCGCGCCCTTTCCCGGGGTGCCACATCGCGAGGGGCTTTGCGTTCCTCGCTCGCCGAAACTTGCACGGAGGAGTGTCATGGCCTACAGGATCCGCCGAGTGGAGTATTACTACACAACGGTAGAGGACCAGCCGGGCGAGGCCTATAAGATACTGTCCCGCATGGCGTCCCTCGGTGTCAATCTCCTCGCATTCACGGCCGTGCCGGTCGGACCCATCCGGACTCAAATGACGCTCTTTCCCGAAGAGTCCGCGAGGCTGGAGAGCGCGGCGGCCGGAGCCGGCATGCACATCGATGGCCCGCACCCGGCTCTGCTCGTGCAGGGCGATGACGAGCTGGGGGCACTGGTCGAGGTGCACCAGCAGCTGTTCCAGTCCCGAGTGAACGTGTACGCGTCGACTGCCGTGACAGATGGAAAGGGATCGTACGGTTACGTCCTGTACATAAGGGCCGAGGACTACCCCAGGGCCGTGGCAGCACTGGAAGTGTAGACCGCCCGTTTCCCGGATCGCGGGGCGGCTGAATCGGGGAGGCGGGATTCGGAGTCGGGGCGCAGCCTCGACCTTGAGCACGCGAAGCGTGCGAGTTACCCGCGGCTGAATCGGGGAGGCGGGATTCGAACCCGCGGCCCCTGGCTCCCAAAGCCAGTGCTCTGCCGGACTGAGCTACTCCCCGTCGCGACCCTGCCAGAACATACAGCCCTCAGGATGAAGCGCCCAGTGGGGATTCGGCGGGTTCCTCCTCAACGCCCTCACCCGGCAGGAGTACGTTCAGGACGAGGGCGAGGAGTCCACCGGTCACGAGCCCCGCGGCGAGGAAATTCCGCAGGCTCTCCGGGAGGGACGCCAGCACCCCCGGCCTCAGCTCGACCCCCAGACCCACTCCGATCGATACCGCCAGGATCACCAGGTTCCGCCGGTTCAGGGCCACGTCGCGAGCGAAGATCGCGGCCCCGCTCGAGAAGATCATGCCGAACATGACGAGAGCCGCGCCGCCGATCACGGACGGAGGGATGGTGGCGAACAGGGCGCCCACCTTCGGAAACAGACCCAGCCCGACTAGCAGCACGCCGGCCATCGCCGTCACGTGACGACTAGCCACGCCCGTGAAGTTCACCAGGCCCACGTTCTGTGAATAAGAGGTGGTCGGGAAAGCACCGAACAGCGCCGCGACGCCGCTGGAGGCTGCGTCCGCCACCAGGCCTCCCTTGAGTTCTTCCGTGGTGGGCGGTCGGCCGGCCGCTGCCATGACTCCGGTAATGTCGCCGATCGTCTCCATCGTGCTGATCACGTAGACGAACGCGAACATCAGAATGGCGCTGGTGTCGAAGCTCAGCCCGTACGGGAGGGGCCTCGGAATCGACAGCCAGCCGGCCCGGCCTACGCCGGACAGATCCACCATCCCCAGCACCGCGGCGAGGACGTACCCTACCATCACTCCGGCGAGGACGCTCGCGTGCGCTGCGATCCCCTTTCCGAACCGGTTGAGGACCAGGGTCACGACCAGTACGAGAGCTGCGATGGCCACGTGTGTGGAAGACCCGTAGTCGGTCGCTCCCACCCCGCCTGCCGCGTAGTCCATTCCGACGGGCACGAGGGTCAGGCCGATGAGCATGACCACGATGCTCGTGACGAGAGGAGGAAAGAGGCCCCGAATGCGCCCCATCCCGAATCCGAGTCCGACCTCGACCGTCGAAGCGACGAGGCAGGCCCCGAAGACGGCACCCAGTCCCGCCCTCGCCCCCACCGCAATGCAAGCCGCGACGAACGCGATGCTGGTGCCCATGACGATCGGAATGCGCCCTCCGATCGGTCCGATCGGATAGGCCTGCACGATGGTGGAGATCCCCGCGATGAAGAGAGCCGCCTGCAGGAGGGGGCCGGTCTCTCCGGCAACGAGTCCGAGGGCGCCGGCGATCAGCAGCGGGGGCGTGATGTTGCCGAGCAGCATCGCCACCAGGTGCTGCGCACCCAGCAGCACCGACTCCTGCAGGGGCGGCCGTTCGTCTATGCCGTAGGTGCGAGGGCTCACGAACCGGCGCCCGGTCCTGATCGGAACTGCCGAATCCGCCTCCGGCGGATCATCGCTTGCGTCACCCGCAGCCCGAGCGGCTCCAGATGACGGCTACGGCAACGAGCGCCAGCACGGCCAGGACGTCGGACATTCGTTCTCCCAGGTGCGCGACCGATCAGGCAAGTGGCCCAAGATGCAGTCACTTCGCGTGCCACGCTACGGGGTGGACGATCCGCGGGCCCTGAGCATTCGCCTCAGCGCCGCGCTAGCCTCGAACAGGAGCCACAGCTCGAGGACGAATATCGCGCCGCCTACCGCAGAGAGAAGGGCCCGATCCTCGCTCACGAACCGGATCAGGTTGACGATCATGGCCCATGTGGTCATGAACAGGAGGAAGGCCATGGGGACCGCGGTAACCCAGGCGCTGCGACCCAGACGCAGCAGATAGAGTGTGAGCACCAGCAGGCTGAGCCCCGCCAGCAGCTGGTTCGTCGTGCCGAACAGGGCCCAGAGCCTCATGCCGCCGGCCCCCCGGTCGAGGCCGAGTGCGAGGACGGCACAACTGCCGACCGCGATGAACGTGGCCGTCCACCGATTCTGCACGAACTTCACTCCGTACTCGACGCCAAGCTCGGCGACGATGTAGCGCTGCAGGCGAACGCTCGTGTCGAGTGTCGTCGCCGCGAAGCTGATCACGACTACGGCCGCGAAGATGGCTGCCACGGCGTGCGGGATGCCGATGCCCTCGGCCAGCACCGCTACCCCATCCACGAATGCCATGGTCGCACCGGATGATGCGGCGGCCCAGGACCCGTAGTGCGCGTGCCAACCGTCGATCCCGACGTACAACGCGAAGCCGGCGGTGGTTGCCAGAATGGACGTCAGGGCGAGCGCTCCCTCTCCGAGAGCGCCCCCGTAGCCGACGTATCTCGAGTCCGGCTCGCGATCCAGTTGCTTCGAGGACGTGCCGGAGGCCACCAGTCCGTGGAAGCCGCTGATCGCGCCGCAGGCGATCGTGATGAAGAGGAGCGGGAACCAGCTCGGAGCGTCCGGTGGGAGGTGCGTGTTGATCGCCGGAGCAACGATCGGGGGATTGGTGGCGATCACGCCGGCCCCGATGATCCCCAGTGCCACGAACAGCTGGTGCCCGTTCACGAAGTCTCGGGGTTGAAGGAGGAGCCACACCGGAAGCACGCTCGCGATGAACGTGTAGACGAACAGAATGACGATCCAGCCGACCCTCTGGCCGTCGAGCTGTGCGGCGTACGCCGCGGCCCCCGGGTCCGAGCCCGCCGTCGCCAGCTGCGCCGCCGTGGGAGAGAGCCCGAGGAGGTCGGGCAGCTCGAATGGCGCGTACTGTCCGAACCAGATCAGCGCATACAGGATGGCCAGAGCCGCCAGTGATGGAACGAGTATGCCGGCGCCCGACCGATAGATCAGCAGGCCGACGGCGACGGCCACGACGAGACTCCCCCACACCGGAAGCACGGCTCCGGGGTTCGCCATGAACAGGTTGGCGATGATCACGGCGAACACCGCGTTGACCATCAGGAGGAGAAAGAAGATGAGCAGCAGAAACAGGACCCGGGCCCGGTTGCCGACGAGCGACTCGGCCAGAGTCCCGATCGAATTCCCCTTGTGGCGCGAGGAGATCCACAGCGTGCCGAAGTCGTGAACGGCACCGGCGAACACCGTGCCGAGCACGACCCACAGGAAGGCCGGAAGCCAGCCCCAGATCACGGCTATGGCCGGGCCGACAATGGGCGCAGCGCCCGCCACGGAAGTGAAGTGGTGTCCGAACAGCACGTGACGGTTCGTGGGCAGGAAGTCCACGCCGTCCTCGAACTGGTGCGCCGGAGTCACGAAGTCGGGGTCCAGCTGGAAGATGCGACGAGCGATGTATCTCGAGTAGACCCTGTAGCCGGTCACAAAGGCGCTGATGCCGATCACGAGGAGGGCGACCGCGCTCACTCGGGTTTCTCCTGGCTTGTCGTCTTCAACTGATCGAGCAGGTGCGACAGAGTGCCGATCCCGACCGGGTCCTGCTCGAGTAGTGGCAGGTAGCCGAGGGGCCAATCTCCGAATCGATCCACCGCGTCGGCAAGGTGCGAGGCCTCCCTCACCTTCCGTCGGCGGAGGAACTCGTCTCCCTGGGAGTCGGGGAGGACTTGATTGACGATCACGCCCCCCACTGGAACCCCGTGGCCCGCGAGCGCTTCCATGATTCGGTGTGTCTCGAGGATCGGCAGGCGCTCCGCGGTGACGACGAAGACGAACGCCGTCTTCCGGGGATCACGCAGCGCACCTCGGGTGCGATCGAATCGATCGCGCCGCTGCTGCAGCGCACACAGAATCACGTCTTTCTTCGGCGCCTCGTCACGGCTCGCGGCTCCGGCGACGTTTCTCCACATCCGATCCAGCACCGCGACTCGCCGGCGCTGTCCGATCAATGCATCGATCCAGTTCGTCATGATCTCGGGAAGCGACAGAAGGCGCAGTGTCTGCCCGGACGGAGCGGTGTCGAACACGATCCGATCGTACGCAGCCGCGTCGATGATTCGAGTGAACCGGTCGAACACGGCTGCCTCCTCCGTGCCCGGAGACGCCCGCGCCACGTCCATCTGCCGCGCCACTTCTGCCGAGAGGCGGGGCGGAGTGGCGTCTGCGATCCTCCGTTTCACCTCTGAAAGGTAGGAATCCGCTTCCACCGCCGGGTCGAGCTCGACCGCCCAGAGATTCTGAAGGACCAGTCCCGGTTCGGGTCCGAGCGGGCATTCCAGGGCGTCACTCGCCGAGTGGGCGGCGTCCGTCGAAACGAGCAGAGTCCGCGCGCCCTCACGAGCCGACTCGAGAGCCCTCGCGGTAGCGACGGTGGTCTTGCCGACGCCGCCCTTGCCGCCAAAGAAGACCAGCTGACGCTGGAGCGCCTTCCTGAGGTGGCTCAAGACGGCCTGCTCCGGGTCAGCAGCAGCGAAAGCCTCCCTCCGGGGGTTCTTCCATGCCCATGCGCAGGTGCCAGGAGTGGAATTGCTCGAGCACTTCGGGAATCAGCTCGAGTGTGTAAAGCTGCACGGGACTCGGCACGCCGAGAAGGTCCGAAAAGCCGAGAACGAACAGGATGTCCCGCTGGCGACGCCATTCCCGCTGAATCGCCGTGCGATAGGGGACCATGTAGATCCCCTCGTAGATCTCCTTCCAGCGGCGAACACGCGCGAGTGCCCGTTCGCGGAAGGCAGCCATCCCTCTCATTGCGGACACGGAAAGCGAACCAGACGAACGGTTCCGCGCGTGCCCCGGTTCGAAACGGGAGCGGCCGCGGACAGAATTCGCCCTTCTCCCAACCAGTCCGGCCCGGTACGCTCGGCCCGGATCGTGAACATGTCCCTGTCCGGTCGCGTCACGATCCGAACCCAGATCGAGTCTGGAGATGGAGCCGCCCAGGTGCTCTCCCCGAACGCCCGGACCGCGTCGCTCAGAGCGTAGACCGACCCTATGGAGGGGTCGCCTGCAGACCCTGCGGGAGTGGCCGACAACTCGATGCGGCCGGGTACATGGGCCACGCCCGGGGACCACGAGTACTCGAGTCGATAGCAACCCACAGCCGCGGACTGTGCATTCTCGAGTCGCCCGGCTGGCAAAGCGTGCCAGGGGTCCAGGGGTGGCTGTACCGCCTTGCCCTGCAGCTCCGCCTGGTCCTCCGGAGCGGACGGGAAATCCGCGCGTTCCGCCGCCGCGTCCGCCTTCCCGGCCTCCTCCGATTCCGGCAACGGCTGCGGCGGGGCCTCCGCGAGAACTTCGGTGCGCGGCGCCGGTGCCATCCCCTCCCGGTCGGCAAGGTCCGCCTTCCGCCTCGCCGCCTCCCGTTCGTTCGCTGCCTGTGCCATCAGATCGTCGGGCTCTCCCGCTGCGATCTCCTGCCTCCGACGATCAGCTTCGTCGCCGACTTCGCTCTCGGTGACATCTGCGTCGCGTCCGGAGAGTTCGGCCTGAGCCTCCTGATCCGCCTCTTGACTTACCGCTTCCGCCGTCGGCATCGAACCCGGGTGGAAGGGGTCGGTCCAACCCCGCTCGACGAGGACAGCCCTGCCCATCCAGCCGGCGCCCAACGCCAGAAGCACGGAGGCCGCCCATCCCAGCCGCTGCGCAGAGATCCAGCCCCGTCGCAACCGCTCCGATCTCGGGGCGCCACTGCTCCCGCTACCCATCCTCTCCCCCGCCCGCTTCCGAACGTCTGCAAACGAAGGAGCCGTCACCGAGGGCGCGGCAAGGCCGAGGATATCCTCCGCGTCGCTCCGGAGCTGTCGGGCCTCTTCCAGACGCACAGAACAGGAGGCGCAGGAGTCCAGGTGTTCCTGAAGGGTCTGAAGTTCTTCGGACTCGGCGCCGAACGCCCCGTCCACCATGGCGTGCAGATCGCCATCAGAGATGTGCGGCATCGCGATCCTCCCCCGTCCGGTGCGCCTCGACGAGTCGGCTGCGCGCCCGGGACAGCGTCGTGCCAATCGCCCCGCGGGCCAAACCGGTCTGCTCGGCGATCTCGTCGTAGCTGAGCCCGGCATCCCAGAGCAGGAGCACCTCCCGATCCCGCTCGCTCAGGCGATCCAGCGCCCGTCGGACGGCGTCGTGGCGTTCAGAGTGCTCCATCTCCCGTGCCGCGTCCTCCTCTACCCGATCCGCCACCTCGGCTCGAATCAACGTGAGGTGCCTGCGTCGCCTGGCCACTGTCCGGGCCTCGTCACGCGCCAGATTACGGGCGACCGAAAACAACCAGGCCCGTGGCTGATCCGGATCGTGCTGCAGGGCCTTCACGAATGCCTCCTGGGCCAGGTCGTGGGCTCGGTCCTCGGCCCAGACCAGTCGATACAGAAAACGCACGAGCTGCTCGTAGGTCTCTTCGTAGACGGCTGCCCAGTCCGTGCCCAAGTCGCTCCTCGTTCTCGGGAGGCCCGTTCCATTCGACGGAACATACAT
>CANPVW010000065.1 GCA_947581745.1 Candidatus Benthicola azotiphorus | reverse complement strand
CGTCCGCCTGCGCCACTTCGACGCGCGGGCTCGAGCTCAGCGCTTCCTGGTACGCCTCGGTTTCCGTGATCGGAAGCTCGCGGGCCGGCAGTGTGTCCAGGGGCATCGCGTCCGCCGGTCCCGTGTGTCCGATCCGCCGGCCGAGCTGAAGGCGCGACACGGTGAGCGCCGATTCCTGTTGCAGCAGCTCGACCTGAGCCCGCGTGAGCTCGAGCAGCAGCTGCAGCGAATCGGTCTGCACGGCGGCGCCGGACTGGACCCGGGCACGGGCGATCTCCATCTGCTGCTCCGCCCTCCGGGTCCTCTCCTGTGCCACGCGGAGCAGCTCATTCTGGGCGATCACATCGTAGTAGTCGGCTTCCGTACCGAGCGCCGTTTCGTATCGTGCCTGCAGCTCGCCGGCCCGGGCGCCCTCGACTCCGGCCGCCGAGCCCCGCATGTCGAAGAACTTGGCGCCGCCCCGGAACACGTCGTAGCGCGCGCCCAGCGTAGCCGTCGTCAACTGGTCCGCCAGGTCTCCCGTGCCGATGTTGAACTGTGGAGAGGAGAAGCGGTTCCAGGACCACTGCAGCTGGATGCTCGGGATCACGAATGCCATCCATGCCTTGCGGCGCACCCAGTCGGCGTCTCCCACCTGTCGGAGGGCGCTGACGTAGTTCGGGTCGACGTTCGCCGCCCGCTGGAGAGCCTCTCCCAGCGAAACGCGGAGCAGCGAGTCGGGGGCCTCCTGGGTCGCCGAGGACGGCGAGAGCGCCCCGGCCGAAAGGGACGCCGCGGCCCGGCCCTCGGTGACGGGCGTCGCGTATCCCGGCACGGCCGTGGCCAGTTGAGCCCCGGCGTCGGCCGGGACCGCGAGGGCGGCCAGGATCGCGACGGCGCTCAGTCTCGCAGCAGAGCTTCGCGCGCTCACGATGCCCCCGCCTCCAGAGTTCCCAGCCGCTCGACCTTGTCCGCCGCGGTCTTCCTGCCACGCAACCGCTCGCCCAGAGCGTCGAACAGCGTGTACACGGACGGAACCAGGTACAGCGTCAGGGCCGTGGAGAAGATCAGCCCCCCCACGACGGCGTACCCGAGAGGCCGGCGGCTGGCCGCACCCGCCCCGAGGCCCAGGGCGATCGGAATGAGCGCGAAGATCGTGGCCACGGAGGTCATCAGAATCGGCCGCAGCCGGATGCGTCCCGCTTCCAGCATCGCCTCGACGCTGTCCAGTCCCCGGCCCTTGAGCTGATTCGCGTACTCCACCAGGAGGATCGAGTTCTTGGTCACGATTCCGATCAGCAGGATCATCCCGATCTGGCTGAACAGGTTCAGCGTCGAGCCCGCGAGCAGGAGCGTGACCAGCGCCCCCGTGACCGCCAGCGGCACGGCGAGCAGCACCGTGAACGGGTGAACCAGCGATTCGAACTGCGCCGCGAGGACCATGTAGACCACGACCAGTGCGAGAACGAAGGCGAAATAGAGGGCGTTGCCGCTTTCCTCGAGCTCGCGTGATTCTCCCGCGAGGGCCGTCGCACTGCCGGGTGGCAGGACCTCCGCCGCGACCACGTCGAGCGAATCGATTGCCTGCCCGAGCGTCAGCCCCGGCTGCAGGGCCGCCGTGAGGGTGAACGACGGCACGCGGTCGAAGTGGTTGAGCTGCCGCGGCCCGATTCCCTCCTCCACGTGCGCCACTGCGTCAAGCGAGACGAGAGTTCCCTGGCGGCCGCGCAGGTAGATCGCCGACATGTCATCCGGGGTCGCGCGCTCGGACGGCTCGAGCTGCACGATCACGTCGTACAGCTTGTTCTCTCTGGTGAAGGTACTCACGCGCTGCCCTCCCAGAAGGGCCTGCAGCGCGTTGGAAATCTCGGAGATCGCGACGCCGGCGTCTTCCGCCCTGTCCCGATCGTAGCTCACGGTGAGCTCCGGCTTGTTGACCCGCAGGTTCGTGTCGACGTTGATCAGTCCGGGGATCTGACGGGCGCGTCCCACCATGCGATCCATCGCCACGGCGAGAGAATCGAAGTCCGGGTGCTTCACCACGTAGTTCACCGGGCTTCCGAAACCGATGGCGGCGGGCGCGCTGGCGAACGCGAAAAGCCCGGGGATCGTCATCAGCTTCGGCCGGATCTCGGCCAGGATCTCATCCACACTGCGGTCCCTCTCGGACCAGTCGGCCAGCCGGGCGAAGATGATCCCGTTGTTCACGCCGCCGAAGAAGCCCGTGATGCTGAAATAGCTCGTCACCTCCGGCACGCCGGCGAGGATCTCGTCTGCCTGTCTCTGGTAGCCCTCCGTGTACTCGAGAGACGAGCCCTCGGGGGCGACGAGGAAGGTGACGATCGCGCCCCGGTCCTCCGGCGGGAGGAACTCCCGCTCGAGGCGCGTGAACACGAAGACCGCCAGGAGCACCGAGGCGACGCCGCCGGCCACCACGAAGGCGCGGTGATGGATCGCCACGGCCAGGGTCTTCTGGTACAGCCTGGCGATTCCCTCGAACGTGTGCTCGAACAACAGGAATATCTTCCCGTGGCTCGAGGGTACCTTCAGGATCCTCGCGCTCAGCATCGGGGTCAGCGTCAGTGCCACGAAGCTGGACACGATCACCGCACCGGCGAGCGCGATCCCGAATTCGTTGAACAGCCGGCCCGCCGTGCCCTGCAGGAACGCCAGCGGTGTGAACACCGCGACCAGCGCCACGGTGGTCGCGATCACGGCGAAAGCGATCTCGCGCGTGCCTTTGGTGGCTGCCGCGACCGGATCCTCGCCCAGCTCCTCCTGGTGCCTGTAGGCGTTCTCCATCACGATGATGGCGTCGTCCACGACGATGCCGATCCCGAGGATCAGCGCCAGCAGCGTGAAGTTGTTGATCGTGAATCCAAGCGCATACAGCACCGCGAAGGCGGCCGTGATCGAGGTCGGAATGGCCAGTCCGGGTATGATGGTCGCTCGGAGATTCCGCAGGAAGACGAAGATGATCCCCACGACCAGGATGCCCGCCAGGATCAACGTCTGTTCCGCTTCTTCGATGGACCGTCGGACGAAGAGCGCCTGGTCGAACCCGATGTTGATCGAGACCCCGGGAGGCAGGGTCGCTTCGATCTCGGGGATCTCCGCCCGGACCGCATCGGACACCTCGATCAGGTTGGCCTTGGACTGCCGAACCACGCCGATCGCCACGGCGGACTGACCGTTGTAGCGGAGCGACCAGCGGTCGTTCTCCGCCCCGAGCTCCACCCGGCCGAGATCCCTGAGGCGAACCACCTGACCGTTGGCGCTGGACACCACCAGGGCGCCGAACTCGTCCGGCGTCTTCAGTTCTCCCAGCGACCGCACCGAAAACTCGCGCCGTTCCGACTCGATGCGGCCGGCGGGGACCTCGACGTTGCGAGTGCGGATCGCCGCGACCACGTCCTGCACCGTCAGTCCGCGCGCGGCCAACTCCCTCGTTTCGAGCCACACCCGCATCGAGTACCGCCGTTCACCCGCGATCTGGGCGCGCCCCACTCCGGGCAGAGTCTGCAGTCTCCGCTTGACGACCCGGTCCGCGATGTCGGACAGCTGCAGGAGGTCGTAGTTCTCGCCCGCAACCGCCATCCACATGAACGGCTGGGCATCCGCCTCCTGCTTGGCGACCACCGGTTCCAGGATGTCCTGCGGAAGGCGGCCTCTGACGCGGGCCACCTTGTCCCGGACGTCCTGCGCCGCCAGCTCGAGGTCTCGGTCGAGCGTGAACTCGATCGTGATGTTGCTGTTCTGTTCCCCGCTCGTGGAAGTCAGCGTCCGCACGCCGGGCAACGTGCTGAGCTCCTCCTCCAGGATGTCGGTCACCGTGGTCTCCATCACGCGCGGATTGGCGCCGCGCAGGAAGACCGATACGGAGACGATGGGCGGATCCACGTCCGGCAGCTCCCGCACGGAGAGCCGCGAGAAGCTCAGCAACCCGAATAGAACCAGTGCCGCGGCGACCATGCTCGTGAGCACGGGCCGGCGGATCGATGTGTCCGAAAGTATCAACGCAACCTCGTCACCGATGACCGTTCCGACGTACGGGCTTTGTTACAACACGCCGCCCGTTTGTTCCGTTGCAGGACCGCGGGATCCGACGAGCGGTCACGACGGAGCACCAGGATCGCTCCTGGCGTCACGAAAGGGAAGGAGGTTTCGGACGCCGCCCGGTCGAGGTCAGCCGAGTTCCAGCTGCTCCTGGACCGGCGGGGGCGGGGTGGGGGAGGGCCCGGCTTCTTCGGCATCGCGGTGGTCCTCATGCGGCACGAGCGCGCGGCCTCCCGACCGCGGGACAGACCGTTCCGCGTCCGGACGACGTTCGACGGAGTCGTCGTCCCCCGGGGTCGGGACGGCGAGGTCGATGTCCGCCTCGATGCCCAGGTGTTGGAGCACGAGCCGGTCCTGGGTCGTGATGATCACCTGCCGCGCCGACGCGAGGTCCTCGAGGAGCTCCCACACTTCGCGCGACCGGACTTCGTCGAGATGCGTGAACGGCTCGTCGATCAGCAGGGGGTGGCGCGTTCCATCGCCGCCGGCGAGAAAGTCCGCTGTGCCAAGGCGGATCGCCAGGAGCGATGCGTGCTTTTCGCCGAAGCTGAGAGGAGGGGAGTCCAGCGCCATCATCCGGCCGTCCAGGCCGACCTGCGCCGCCGAAAGATCGCCCGCCGTTTCGACGGGCCCCAGACGTCCGCCCGAGATCTGGCGCATCCTGAGGTTGATCGCGGACAGGAGCCTCGCCTGGTCCGTGGAGCGGAACTCCTCGTACGCGTCGCGCACCAGCTCCCACGCGTAGCGGCCCGCCACCGCCTCGCACTGCGCGTCCCGCGCCTTCTCGCGCAGTCCGGCCAGCTCGCGCTCCAGGGCGAACACGTCCTCGAATGCCCGGTCCATGTCACGGATCTCCAGGTCCAGGCGGTTCAGCTCCTCGGTGAGGTGCCGACGCCTTTCCCGCCGTTCCTCCCGGGCGGTTTCCACCGCCGGCACCGTCGGCTCGACGCCATCCGGCAGAACGGGTGCGGCCGGCTGCTCCTCGAGTCGCAGTTGAATCCTCGCGAGGGCCGTCCGCGCGACTTCCCGCTCTTCCTCCAGGCGACGGAACGCCTCTCCACCTTCCCCAGGTTCCCCGGCTCCAGAGGAATGCTCCAGCAGGGACTCCGCGCGTTCCGTGGCTTCCAGGTGCCTCTCGCGGGCCCGCCGGACGCCGGCATCCGCCGCGGACTGTCCTCGAAATCGGAGCCGGTGCTCCTCCATGCTGGCGGGAGTCAGGGAGGGCTGCGGCACGTCCTTCTCGATCTCGCCGAGGCGGGAGCGTATCCGGGCCAGCTCGTCTTCGGCCCGGCGTGCCCGCTTCACTTCGCTACCCGCGTCGGCGGACCGCGCGCGCCACAGGAGCGCCGCTCCGAGAATCAGCCCGGAGACGGCGAGCACACTCCCGATCGCCACCGACCAGGCCACCGCCACGAGGGCGCCCGCGAAGATCGCAGCCAGGCCGGGAAGGGCGGCGACGGGCACGCCACTCGAGGACCCCGGTCCGGTCCCAACGGCTTCTGCCCGCTGCCGGGTCAAGGCGTCCAGCCTGTCCCACAGGACCTCCGCCTGTCCGATGCGAGCCTCGAAGTCCTCCGGGTATCTGCCGCCGACCCCGGCGGCAGCGGCTTCAGCCTCGGCTCGAGCCAGGGCACCGGCGGTCTCGCCGAGCCACCGCACGGCATCGGAGAGTGCGCTGAGCCTGGACTCGGCTTCCCGCCGCTCCGCCACGAGCGTCCTGCGCTCTGTGATCGGGCGGTAGGCCGCTTCGAGCAGCTCGATCTCCCGCTCGACCCCTTCGAGCTTCCGTCGGATCTCGCCGGTCCGCTCCAGGAGCGGGCGCTTCTTCTCCCTCGAGGCTCGCGCCACATCGAGTCGACGGACCATGTCGTCGACGGCGTCCTGCAGGTTCTCGACCTCGCGCGCCCGGTTCTTTCTTCTTCCGCCCAGCTCGATCGGTTCCCGGGTGAGGGCCTCGAACGCGTCCCGCAGTTCCGTCAGAGCCACCTCCACGCGGCGATGGGTGCCGGCGGCCGCACGCAGGAGCTCGTCGTCCAGCTTCGTCTCCACGAGCTCGCCCTGGGCAATCCAGGCCGTACCTCGGTACGGCTCGAGATCGCCGAAACCGATCCAGTCGCGCAGCAGGTCCTGGTAGTGCCGGCTCTGACTCCTGACGCCGGCGGGGTTCCCGTCCCCTCGAAACAGCTCCAGCGCCGACTGCTCGGCCGTGGCCACGACCTCGTCCGTCGTGAAGTTCCGGCGCACCACGACGCGCGTGCCGTCCGCGGCGATCAGGCGAACCTCCGCCTCGGCAGGTCTGCCCGACCAGGGCCGACGGAGCTCCAGCAGGCGCCGTTCCTCCGGCTTTCTGCGGCTGAACCCGTACAGCGTCCTCAGAAAGGCCTCGAGAAGTGTCGTCTTGCCGGATCCGTTGCGTCCGGAGATGACGACTGGACGTCCCCTGTCCGGGAGGTCGAACCGTCCGGAGTGGCACCCGTATTCCAGCTCGATCGACCGCAGGCGCGGCGGGCTCACGACACACCCATCGCCCGGAGCGCCTTTCGCAGGGCCCTCTCCCGGAGACCGATCTCGTCGTCGTCCGCCGCGTCGCGAATCCGCGTGAGTCCGAGGCGCGCAAGGTGACCGACCACGTCGTCGCGCTCGGTCAGCTCGGCCAGGCGCTTCGAATCGTAGTACCGAGTCCGGTCCCTGACGCGGGCGAACGGGAAGCGTGCCAGCAGACCGGCCTCCACGCGCTCCGGGTCGATCGCGAACTCGGTCTGACCCGCCAGGGTCACTACGGGCAGAGCACCGACCGCCACCCGTTCCGCTATCCGCTCCACCACCTCCAGGTCATCGGCGCACGTGCTCACATCCACGTCCGGCAGCGCCTGCACGGGGGCGACGTCCGCCGGCAGAAGACGGACTTTCGGCACCGTTCCCGCCGCGACCTCGGCCAGTACGACTCCGCGCGGCCCCGCCTCGGTATGATCCACGGCAGCGAACGAGCCCGCGTAGCAGGCCGGAACCGATCCGTCGTTCGCGAACTCCTCCGGCGGCCGGAACCGGTGATAGTCTCCCAGCGCGATGTAGTCGACGCCGAATCCGCCGAGCTGGTCGCGCGTCAGCCTGAGAGAATCTCCACCCGACCAGTGGGGTGCGTCGCGCACGGCGCCGTGCACGAGCGCCACGTGAACTCCCTCCACCTCGGATCGCCGGAGTCCGCCCAGGGGGTCCGGATCGTGCGCGAAGTCGAACGCGAACCCGTACACCGTCAGAGGGCCGGCCTCCGTTTCCACGTGGACCGGCTCGCTCGGTGTCGGCGCGGTGAACACGTGCGCGGCCGCGGGGAGGTCTCCGTAGGGGCCCGGGATCACCACGGGATCGTGGTTTCCGGGGACGAGGAACACGTGGGGCACGACCTCGAGCATCCGGCGAAACACCTCGCGCGCTTCCGCGGCGATCCGCTCTTCCGGCCGCGGCACGTCGAACAGGTCGCCCGCCACCACCACCGCGTGCACGCCGTGCTCCTGCGCCACCTCCGGCAGTCCGCGAAAAGCCCTCAGCACGGCCTCCGAACGCTCGGCCGCGTGAGCGCCGAACGAGGAGTACGACGCCCCCAGGTGTACGTCCGCAACGTGCAGGATCCGCATCATGCAGCTTATCATAACCACTGCGGCCGACAGGGCCAGACTTCGATGGACGGAAACCAGGGGGTGATTCGACAGTGCGGAGGTTCCTGTATCAATCGACGATCTCGGCGAGCCCGGAGCGTGTGTGGGAGTGGCACGCGCGCCCCGGCGCTTTCGAGCGGCTCGCGCCGCCCTGGGACCGGGTCCGGATCCTGTCCAGGACGGGATCCATCCTGGACGGGGACCTGACGGAGCTCGAGCTTCGGGTCGGACCCTTCTCGGTCCGGTGGCTCGCCGAGCACCTGGACTGCGAGCCCGGGCGCGGATTCACGGATCGGATGGTGCGAGGTCCTTTCGCGGAGTGGACCCACCGCCACGCCTTCGAACCGGCGGGGGAGGGCATGTGCCGGCTCGCGGATGACATCGAGTACCGGTTGAAGGGCGAGCCGTGGGTCGATTTCTTCGTCGGTGGGGCGGTCGAGAACCGCATTCGGCGGGTCTTCGAGTATCGCCACAGGATCACGACCGGCGACCTGGAGCTCCACGACCGGTACTTCGCCGACCGCCCGATGAAGTTCCTGATCAGCGGGTCCAGCGGGCTGATCGGCACGTCACTGGCCGACTTTCTCTCTGCGGCCGGCCACGACGTCTGCCGGCTCACACGGGGAACATCCCGCTTCCCGGAAGGAGTCTCGACGGCTCACTGGGCTCCGGAGCGAGGTGAGCTGGACCCGCGTGCGGTGTCCGGACAGGACGTGGTCGTGCACCTCGCCGGTGCGGGGATCGCCGACGGTCGGTGGACACCCGGGCAAAAGCGCCGGATTCTCGAGAGCCGGGTGAAGGGAACCGACCTGCTGGCGCGATCCCTGGCCGGGGCGCCGACACCGCCCCGGGTGCTGGTCTGCGCATCTGCGACGGGATTCTACGGGGACCGCGGCGACCTGGAGTTGGACGAGGGAAGCGGACCGGGCCATGGCTTCCTGTCGGACGTGAGTCGAGCCTGGGAAGACGCCGCGCGCCCGGCGATCGAGGCGGGAATACGGGTCGTGCACCTCCGGATAGGAATCGTGCTCACGCCGGCCGGCGGGGCGCTGCAGCGGATGCTCCCGCCCTTCCGGGCGGGCCTGGGCGGCCCGATGGGCACGGGTCGGCAGTACTGGAGCTGGATCACGCTCGACGACCTTCTCGCAGCGGTGCTCCACGTGGCGGCGTCAGAGGACCTGTCCGGCCCGGTGAACGCCGTCGCGCCGCGGCCCTCGCGCAACGCCGAGTTCTCGAGGACGCTCGGCCGCGTCCTCCGCCGACCTGCCGCCCTGCGAGTTCCCGCTCCGGCGATTCGTCTTCTGCTGGGAGAGATGGGCGACGAGCTCCTGCTGGCGAGCGCCCGTGTCCGGCCCACGAGGCTGGTCGAGTCCGGATTCGATTACCGCCATGGCGAGCTCGGTGCCGCCTTGCGACATGTCCTGGGGCGTACCGCGGAGGAAGCCGAATGAGCGCCCGCAACCGGGTCCGGAACGAAGCGCCCTCCTCTGCGCCCCGTC
Source organism: Candidatus Benthicola azotiphorus (assembly GCA_947581745.1). Taxonomy (GTDB): domain Bacteria; phylum Gemmatimonadota; class Gemmatimonadetes; order Palauibacterales; family Palauibacteraceae; genus Benthicola; species Benthicola azotiphorus. The sequence goes on along the minus strand of CANPVW010000065.1, from coordinate 10,022 downwards.
CGGTCCGAATCGGTGTGTCGTCCTGCCTGCTCGGCCAGAAGGTCAGATACGACGGCGGACACAAGCGGGACCGGTTCGCGACCGACGTGCTCGAGCCCTTCGTGGAGTGGGTCCCCCTGTGCCCGGAAGTGGAGATCGGGCTGGGGATCCCTCGCCCGACGATCCGGCTGGAGCGGGATGAGAACGGGGAAGCGCGCCTCGTCATGCCGTCCACCGGAGAGGATCTCACGGGCCGAATGGCGCAGTGGGCAGAGGAGAAGGTGGATCGTCTCCTCGAGCTGGACCTCTGCGGGTACATCCTGAAGAAGGACTCGCCGAGCTGCGGCATGGAGCGGGTCAAGGTGTACGACCGGAACGGTGTTCCAGCCCGCTCCGGGACGGGCACTTTCGCGGAAGTGTTGCTGCGCAAGGCTCCGTACCTGGCCGTCGAGGAGGAAGGGCGACTCAACGACGCGCGGCTCCGCGAGAACTTCATCTCGAGGGTATTCGCCGCTCGACGGTGGCTGGACATGCAGGCCGAAGGGTTCACCCGCGCACGCCTGATGGACTACCACGCGCGTCACAAGTTTCTCTGCATGGCGAGGAATCAAGCGGGTACGAGACGCCTGGGTCGCCTGCTCGGATCGGCGACGGGCCGCGATTCCGATCCGCTCCTGGCCCGCGCCTACCTGGAGGAGTTCACGGCCGTGATGAGGCGGCCGCCCTCACCGAAGGGACACGCGAACGTCCTGCAGCACCTGGCGGGCTACGTCTCGAGCTCCCTCGATGCGGCGGATAGGGGGGAGCTCGCGGACTCGATTCACGCGTACAGGCGCGGGCTGCTGCCGCTGGTCGTCCCCCTGACTCTGATCCGGCATCACGCCCGCCGGCAGGAGCGCACCTACCTGCTCGAGCAGGCGTATCTGTCGCCTCATCCACACGAGCTGATGCTGCTGAATCACGTCTGAGCCTTCCGCCGCTCGACTCTAAGTGGATTCCGCCAGGCACCCTTCGACGAAGCGGCGAATCCTCAGACGGTTGAGCATGGCGTCCCGCTCGCCGAGCTCGATCAGATCTGACAGAAAGTCGGGTACGAAGAGCAGGTAGGACAGCAGGTCCGCGCCGGAGCCCCGACGCGTGCCGAGGCCGCGAATGAGGTAGCGCAGGGCCCGTGGGAGCTTGTGCTCGTAGGATCCCGCCATGGCACCGATGTCCCGGGACGGACGGATCACCAGGAGCCCGACCTCGCGCTCGGAGACGCGCCATCGCTGCTTGGCATCCACACGCTCCAGCAGCCGATTGACGCGCTCCAGTCGCTCCGCATCCGCGTCCAGCTGGTCGAGAAAGATCGAGTTCAACATCAGTCCGAGGATTCTCGCGGTGCTGGGATAGGATCCCGGGTCCCCGGACTCGGGGTGCTGCGGGCTCTCGAATCGTGAGGAGATCGCGAGCAGCCGGTCGGCCCCGAGGTGGACGGCGGGCGCGAGCGGATAGGGTTGCCGCAGGCTTCCGTCGCCGAAGTACTCGTCGTCCAGCGCGCAGGCCGGGAAGAACAGGGGAATGGCCGCCGAAGCCAGGACGTGGTCCACGCTGATGCGTTCGAGTCGCGACCGGCGGCGGAATCGAGACCACATCTCGGTGTCGGGGAGACTCTGAACGAAAGTGATGCTGTCTCCGGTGCTGTACGATGTCGCGGACAGCGCCAGGGCCCGCAGTCGCCCGTCCTGGATCTTCACGTCGATGGTGGCGGGATCGATGAGAGCGTCGAGGAATCTTCGCAGGGGCTTGGTGTCGACGAGTCCCCTGGTCGCCGGCGCGAAGCGCGCACCGCCCGACGCCACGCTTCCGACCACCCTCAAGGCGTTGGCGAGCAGGGAAAAGACGTCCGTACGCATCACGCGCGCCGTGGTCAGCCCGGACCAGCGGCCGGCCAGGTCCTCCGTGGCGTCGGCGAGGCCTCCGGCGTGGCTCGCGATGAAGGCGGCGTTGATGGCCCCCGCGGAGACGCCGGTGACGATCGGGAACTCGAGCCCCGGGTGCTGCCGCGAGATCTCCCTCAGTACACCTACCTGGTAGGCGCCTCTCGCGCCGCCGCCCGACAGCACGAGGCCAGGGGTGCACGCATTCACCTTCAGTCCGGCGCCAGGAGGTTGCGGTGCCACGTGTCAGAGGCCGCCGTCTCGAACCGCCCCGCGCGAACGTCGCCCAGCCGGGTGAGGGTGAGGTCGAACACGGGCGTGGTCGCGGTCGCCTCTCCCCGGCGTGCCATCGCGGTGAATTCAGGCCGGGAGACGGACCGGATTCGCTGGGAGCCGTCGCGGAACCAGACCGGCGTCGAGTCCAGGAGCTCCAGGTCCAGCTGTGCGCCGAGACTTTGGAGCCGACCGGTGAGAGCGTCGATCGAACACCCGGAGGCTCCGGCCGTCGATTCGTCCGCCGCCACGAGGAGGAACCGGTCATGCAGAAGGGCGACGCCTGCGCGAAGGTCACGGCTGTGTGCCGTCCACCCGGAGACGAAGTCCCGCATCGAGTCCAGCAGGCGAGCGCGTACGTCGGCACCCGGTGCACGCGGCATCCCGAAGCACCACAAGCGCGCATGGTCGGGCAGGGATTCGAACGGAACGAGGCTCATTCGGCTACGCTGGCCGGGGCGGGTCCCGGGCGCAAGTCCCGGGGCCCGCGCGGTGTCATCACTCGTACCGGAGCGCTTCGATGGGATCCAGGCCCGCGGCGCGGCGAGCCGGCCACGCCCCGAAGAACAGCCCTACGACCGCGGAGAACACGACGGCCATCCCGACCGCGCGCGGCGAGACCGCAGTCGTCCAGTTGGCCAGCTCCGCCAGGGTCTTGGAAGCCCCGAAGCCGAGTCCGATACCGACGAGACCGCCGACGAGGCACAGGACCAGCGCTTCCAGGAGGAACTGGGTGAGCACCTGCCGGCGCGTCGCTCCCATCGCCATCCGGATGCCTATTTCGCGCGTCCGTTCCGTGACGGACACGAGCATGATGTTCATGATCCCGATGCCGCCCACGAGCAGGCTGACCGCGGCGATCCCGGCAAGCAGGAAGGTGAACGTCTGCGTCGCTTCCTGCATCGTTCCCATCAGCTCGGCGCGGTCCTGGACGTAGAAGTCGTTCTCGACCCCGACCCGCAGCTTGTGCTCCCGCCTCATCACCTGCTCTATCTGGGCCATGGCCGCGGTCTGCGAATACCCGTCGGCCACCAGCACGTTGAACGAGCCGATCCGGTCCGTGCCCATGATGCGGAACTGCGCTGTCTGGATCGGGATGAAGATCCGCTCGTCCTGGTTGAACCAGCCGGAGCCACCCTTCGCTTCCAGCACGCCCACGACCTCGAACGTCACGTTTCGGATCGAAATGGACTTGCCCAGCATGTCCATCGGTGTGCTGGAGAACATCTCCGGCACGGCTCCTCCGAGGACCGCCACGCGCCGCCGTCCGGCATCCTCCGCAGCTGTGAAGAAGCGTCCGTACTCGGCGGCGTAGTTGTTCAATTCGGCGAAGCTCTCGGTCGTGCCCGTCACCCGCATGCTGGCGTTCGAGCGGCCGAACTCGACCTGCGCGTTGGTGACCATCTCCGGGGCCGCGAGTCGGATCGCATCGGCGGATTGCTCCACCGCGTACGCATCCGTTACGTACATGCGCTCGTCTCCGCCCCTGACGCCACGGTGCCAGCCCTGGCCCGGGCGCACGGTCAGCACGTTCGTCCCGAGCGCCTCGAGCTGGCTTTCCACCGCCTGCTGCGCCCCGTTCCCGAGCGCCACCATCGTGATCACGGCTCCGACGCCGATCACGATCCCCAGCATGGTGAGCAGGCTGCGCATCTTGTTTGCCCCGATCGCCTGCAGAGCCACGCGAATGATCTCGAAGATGAGCATCGTGGTCTCCTCAGCGACCCATGCCGGGCATGGCCGTCCGCTGGCGCATGAACTGCAGCATCTCGCTCTGCTGGACGAGGCCCTGCGGCACCTCGTAAACCACGTCGCCTTCCGTCAGCCCCGCGACCACTTCGGTGTAGTCCCAGTCGGACAGGCCGATCTGGATCGGCGCCAGGGTGAGCCGGCCCTGGGCAGTCTCGACGAACACGAACGCCGGCTTCGGGGCCGCCGGGTCCGCTCGCTGCGCCCGTTCCTGTGACGCCCGCTGCTCCCGGAACATGGCGAACATCCGCTGACGCTCCGAGTCGCTCAAGCCCTGCATGAACTTGCGGCGGTCCTCCTGAGACATGGCCTGGATCTGGGCCATGGTCGGACGGCCGGAAGCGTCGACGGACGCCTCATCGCCAGCGGAGTCCCCGTCGGCCGCCGGTGGCTCCGTACCGGCATCGCCCTGGACCTTCTGATCGAGGAGCTTCGGATCGAGACCGAGAGCGTCCACCAGGGCACGCGCCTCATCCACCGTCTTGATGCCTCCGTTGGGGAGTGCCAGCACCCCGTGCCGGGCCCCGATCTCGATCTCCACGTCGGCGTTCATCCCGGGCTTGAGGAGTCCTTCCTGATTCTGAATCCGGGTCAGCACCGCGAACAGCGTCACGTTCTGCTCCACCACCGCCTGCGGCTCGATCTGCAGCACGCGGCCGGTGAATTCCCGGTCCGGGTAGGCTTCGACCTTGATCTTGGCTTCCAGCCCGGCGCGGATCGTCCCGATGTCCGTCTCGTCCACCAGGGTGCGGACCTGCACTTCGTTGAGGTCGGCCATGCGGAGCAGGATCGTACCTCCGGTCATCTCCTTGGCGGACGTGATGATCTGTCCCTCCTCGACGGTCTTCTCGACCACCATGCCCGTGATCGGCGCTCCCACCGCGACGTCGTGGAGCCGGTCTTCCGCGAGCTCGAGGTTCGTCTCTGCCTTGACCAGGGCCGCCTTCGCGTTCGCCTCCTCCAGGAGGGCGTTCTCGTATTCCTCCTCGGTGACGACCTTCGACTCCCTGAGATCGCCCGTGCGCTCCAGCTTGCGCTGCGCGACCGTGGACCGGGCCTTCGCCACATCGAGGTCCGCCACGGCCTGGTCGTAGGCGTTGCGGACGTCCCGCGGGTCGATCCGAACCAGCAGGGCACCCCGTTCGACATTGTCGCCCAGCTCCACGGCCACCTCGAGCACCTCGCCGGAGGCCTGCGACTTCACGTCGATCACCCGGATCGGTTCTACGGTGCCGGTCGCGGCGACGGCCGACGTGATGTCCTTCACCTGTACCGTGGTGGTAGTCAGTCCCATGCCCGTTTCGTCCGCGGAGCTCGTCCCGCAGGCGCCGACGGCCACACCGGCCGCGAGGATCGCCACCGTGGCGGCGCCTCGTATCGCATTCCTGATCATGGTCTTCGTCTATCTCCGATCCGTCCGTTATTGATCCGGTTATCTGAGGTCGGTGCCGAGCAGGGCTTCGAGCCTGGCGAGGCCGAGCTGGTAGTCGAAGCGTCGGCGGATGACGTCGACCTGGGCCTGCAGGAGTGTGATCTGGGCCGACTGCAGGTCGAGGATGGTGGCCAGTCCGAGGCGGTAGCGCTCCTGGGTGACCCTGAGGTCCTCGGCCGCCAGCTCTTCGGTCTGCTGCGCCAGGTCGATCGAGGCCACGGCGGCGTCGATCGTCCCCATGGCCTGGTCCACGTCCTTGCGAAGCTTCAGCTCCGCGGCCCGCTCGGCCGAGCGGGACTGGTCAGCCCGCGCCCGGGCCGTGTACAGCTGGCTCTCCCGGCTGAACCCGTTGAACAGCGGCATCGAGCCCGACAGCGATAGCGACCAGCTCCGGCTTTGCGGCGGATACTCGATGTTCGACCACGCCCAGCCCCCGCCGAACGTCAGCGTCGGCAGGTAGGACGACTTCGCACTCGCCACCGCCGCCTCGTCCGCCGCCGCCTGCGAGCGCGCACTCACCAGCGACGGGGCCCCACTGAGCGCCATCGACAGAATCTCGTTCCCATCGTACGGCAGCGGCTCGGCCGACAGCCCCTCCGTCTCCACCGGCTCCAGCGGCTCCGTCATCCCCACCGCCTCCGCCAGCGCGTACCGGCTGTTGCGAGCCGAATTCTCCGCCGTCAACAACGCCACCTTCGCGTTGTTCAGGTCCACCTGCGATCGCAGCACATCCGATCGCGTCGCCCGCCCCAGCTCCAGCTGCTGCTGCACGAACGACAGCTGATCCTCCTGCCGCTGCACCCGGTCCCGCTCCACCGCCACCAGGTCCCGGTTCGCCACCGCGTTGAAATACGAAATCTTCACCCCTTCGGACGTCGTGAACTCCGTCTCCCGGTAGCGCGCCTCCGACGCCTCCACCCCCAGTCGCGCTCCCTTCAGGTCCGTGAACCGCCGAAACCCCCGGAACAGGTCCACGCTCCCCCGAAGCTGCGCACTGTAGCTCGTCGTCGTGATCGCCTGCCCCGTCGGGTCCAATCGCCCGCTCGACGCGTCCGAGTACTGGTAGCTCAAACTCAGGTTCGGCAAAAACTGCCCCCACGCCGTCAGCTCCTGGTAGCCCGCGATCTCCACCGACGACGCCGACTGCTCCAGCGCCGGATTGTTCCGCTCCGCCAGACTCAGGGCCTCCTCCAACGTCACCTGCCTCACCGCCTCCTGCGCACCCGCCTCCTCCACCACCCTCGGCAGGACCAGCAGGAGCAGCGCCAGCACTATTCGAATAGAGCCTCGCATCGGACGCTTCATCATTTGTCTGTCACCTTCCGGTCGAATCGTCTCATGGACCCGTAGACCTGTATTAGACCGCCCGCTCACCCGATCGAATCCCTGAGTTCCCCTGCTGCCGATCGGATTGCGGAAGACCGCCACGGCGGGATCGTCGATCTCGATTTGGGGCCAGCAATTCCCTGCGGGTCAGTCGGAGCTGCCGCCCGACTCCCCGTTCGCATCCTCTGCCCCCGCCCCGTGCTCCCTCTCCTGCTGCTCCAGGAGGGCCCGGTATCGCTGTACCTGGTCCGCCGTCAGGACGGCCTCGATACGGGCTCTCGCCGAATCCACCACGGCTTCCCACTCGGGCCGGACCCGATCGAACACCGCCGACATCTGTTCACGCGTCTCGGCGACGATCGGATCGATCCTGGCCTTCTGCTCGGGAGTGATGCCCAGGTCGTCGGCGAACCTCTCGATCGTGGTCTGCCCGCGCTCCCGATGGGAAGATCCATCGGCCGTGCCTCGATGCAGCGTGTAACGCTCGGCCGCCAGCCCTACTGCCAGGCCCGCGGCGAACGTGAGGAGCAGGAGGACGGCGGCCCGTCCGCGGCTCGCCTTGATCATGGGCCCTCGGTCTCGTAGAGGACGGTCATGACCACGTCCAGGTCTGGTACGCTGTCCCTTCCGAACGCTGCCGGGACCGATTCGCCGTGCCGAACAAGCTCCTCCACGGCCGGGGCTCGGGCCACCGTCTCGGAGAGCTCGCGGCTCCCGGCCTGACGCAGAGCCAGCCCTGCGAAGATCAGAGTCACGGCTGCCGCGACGGGGCTGAGAATGGTGGCCCACTCGGCCACCGCGTCGAGCCAGCCATCCCGCCGGGCGGCAAGCAGCGGGGCCGCTTCATCCAGGATGGTCCGCCGCATGCGCCGCCGCGTCAGCTCATCGGGGCGCAATGCCTGCAGCCAGGCTGGCCATCTGTCTATGCTCATCCTCTACTCCACTGGCTCGTTTGCGTCGGCATGCCCATCGCCTCCGGCTCTGATCAACCTGCGCAGGGCGCGACGGGCGTGGTGCACGTGCGCCCTCGAGGTACCGACGGCGATACCCAGGATCTCAGCGATCTCCTGGTGACTGTATCCCTCCAGGTCATACAGGGTCACGGCCAGGCGTTGCATCTCCGGCAGTTCGCCCAGAGCAGCCGTGACCGTGCTCCGTGTCAGCTCCCGTTGAAGGTCCAGGTCCGGATCGCGGCCGCCCGCCGCCGAAACCGGTATCTCCTCGTGGCTCCTGAGGGCTTCCCGTCGCCTGAGATTCAGGCACGTGGATCTCAACACTCTGTAGAACCACGGTCCGAAGGGGCTGCCCGGCTTCAACTGATCGATCCGTTCCAGAGCCCGGATGAAGGCGCTCTGGACGGCGTCCTCGGCATCGTGCGCGTCACGGAGCACGGACATTGCCGTGACGTAGGCCGAGTCGAGATACCGGTCGACCAGCGCCCCGAAGGCGACGTCGTCCCCTTCCTGGACCGCCCTGACGAGCGCCTGTTCCTCGACCAGGCTCTCCGGGGATCTCATGTCGCGCGGGGCCCGCACGGGGTTCGATCGCCCCGTCTCGCTCGCCCTGGCGCGTCTCGTCGTCGCCCTCGCAACACTGTAAACACGTCCCTCTCGTCAGGCGTTGCACCCGATTCCGGCGGGATGCTAGATCCACTCTACAGGGATGGGCAAGCTCGGTCACGCGCGCCAACGGGCGAGTCGTTCCCCGGGGGGCGACCCGCGATGATGCGGCTCGGCCGGTCGATCCGGGCGCGATTGCTTGCTCCCCGCGAATGGCGCCCGCATCTTCCGACCCCGGCGTGAAGCGCGGCGAGCCACTCCAACCCGAAACAGAGCATGAGCAACTTGACGGAAGCACACGATGGCCGAGACCTGAACCTGGCGGCGCGCACGCTCGTGGAAGAGCGAGTGCGTTCACTGCGCCGCAGGGTGAATCGGGACCTGGAACCGGAGGACCTGGTGCTGAGGCCCACATCTCCGGCGGCGCGCCGTCATCTCTTCGAAGAGGCCTGCGAGCTGTACTGGAACGAACTGAACTGGGAGCAGCTCACGCACGAGGAGCTCGTGGACGAGGGAGAACTCACGGAAATGGTGTTTCCGGGACTTCTCGCGCTCGTCGACGCCTGGCTGCCGCGGGCCGTCAACGGGGAGCCCGACCGGGACCGCGAGCACCGCGACGTGGCCCACGATTTCCTCCTGTGGCTCGCCTCTCGACTCGTCGAGCTCCGGGTACAGAAGCCGGAGGACGAAACCGATCGGGCGACGATTCAGCGCGAGGTCCAGGTGACCGACGAGCTGATCGACCTGGTGACGTACCGGCTGTACTGCATTTCCGACGGCGAGATCGAGCAACTGGAACAGTGATCCCGGAGGATCCCACCGCGCCCGGACCCCCGGGCCGCTCTCGCGGCGTCCGCGACGCCTCGAGGTCCGACCGGTGCGAAGAACGGAAGGCATGATCGTGAGATCCATTGTCTGCATCAAGCGAGTCCCGGATTCCGAGGCGCGGATCCGGATATCGGCGGATGGCATGAGCCTGGACCCGTCCGGCGTGAAGTTCGTCATGAATCCATACGACGAATTCGCGCTCGAAGAGGCCCTTCGCCTCAAGGAGGCTTCGGGACAGGGCAGCGTCACCGCCATCACCGTCGGTCCCGAGGAAGCCCGCGAGACGCTGCGCTCGGCCCTCGCGATGGGCGCAGACGAGGGCGTGCTGCTGAGGGCGGAGGCCGCGGCGGACGGACTCGTGGTGGCTCGGGCGCTGGCCGATGAAATCGCCGCTCGCGAGTACGATCTCGTTCTGTGCGGCAAGCAGGCGATCGACGGAGACAACATGCAGGTCCCCGCCATGGTGGCCCAGATGCTGGGCGTTCCGTGTGCCACGGTGGTCGTCGAGCTCAGAGTCGAGGGCGGGGTGGCGAAGGCGAAACGCGAGATCGAGGGCGGACACGAGGTCGTGGAGTTCGACCTGCCGGGAGTCGTGGCGGCCCAGAAGGGCCTGAACGAGCCACGGTATCCGAGCCTGAAGGGAATCATGGCGGCGAAGCGGAAGCCGCTCTCCGAGAAGGACGTGACCCTTTCCGAGCCGAAGCTGGAGCTGGTCGGGCTGACCCCGCCGCCGGCTCGCCCCGAGCCTCAGATCGTGGGGGAAGGTCCGGATGCCGTACCGGAACTCGTGCGCTTGCTCCGAGAGGAAGCGAAGGTGCTCTGATGGCGGATATCCTGGCGTATGCGGAAACTCGTGGCGGGGCTCTGCGGCCGGTGGCGGCCGAAGTCGTGGCCACCGCGAGGACCATCGCCGATCAGATGGGAGGGCAGGTCGTCGCGGTCGTGGCGGGTGGTCCC
>CANPVW010000064.1 GCA_947581745.1 Candidatus Benthicola azotiphorus | reverse complement strand
TGGTTCTGGATCGCCGGTGTGCTGATCGGGATCTTCGTCGGTCCGAACCAGTCCGCGAGCCGGTCCCTGATGGGTCGGCTGGTCCCCGAGAAGCACAAGGGAGAGTTCTTCGGCTTCTTCGCCTTTTCAGGCAAGGTGACTTCGTTCATGGGGCCGATGCTCATCGGGGCCCTCGTCATACCGTTCGGACAGCGCGTCGCCGTGTCGAGCCTCCTCCTGTTCTTCATCGTGGGCGGGTTGATTCTGCTCACGGTGGACGAGAAGGCGGGCATCGAGCTTGCCAGAGTGACGAACGCACGCCCAATCTGAACTGAGCACCATGCCGGCAGCCCGGGGGCGCCTCTCCAGTCGTCCCGGGCCCGGCCCAGCGGAGGGAGTCATCCGGATGGCCGACCGCAGCATGTGGGATCGGATGAAGGGCGCCGCGATGCTGGACATCGCGACGTACGAGGAAGTCGAGCACGACGAGACCCTGACCACACAGGCGGCGTTCGTCGTGCTGATCGCGGCCGCGGCTCGCGGGATCGGCGGCTTCAACTCGGGCGACAACGGGATCATCGTGGGGATCGTGGCAGCCCTCTTCAGCTGGCTCGTGTGGGCCGGGATCACCTACCTGATCGGCGACAAGCTGCTCAAGGGAACCGCCACATGGGGCGAGCTGCTCCGCACGCTGGGATACGCGCAGGCTCCGGCCGTGCTGCTGATCCTGGGCTTTCTCCCCGTGTTCGGGAATGTCCTCGCGGCCATCGTGGGGATCTGGCTCCTCGTGACGGGGATCGTGGCGATCCGACAGGCGCTCGATTTCGATACGGGCAAGGCGATCCTGACCGCCTTCCTGGGTTGGCTCGTCGCGGTCGCGATACCCGCCATGGTGATCGGAGCGGCCCTCATCGACTGGTAGCCGAGCCCCGAAGACACGGCCTCCGGCGCGTTGCGGTGCGCCGGGGGACCCGTATCTTCACTTCTTTGCGCCTGCCATGGGCGCCGACTCAACGGCGGCGGTCGCGAGGAGGCTCCAGAATCCCATGCGCATCTCCCTGGTCGGACTCGCCTTTGCGGCGACCGTCAGCGTGCTGGCGACGTCCCCCGTTGCCGGGCAGGAGCGGCCCTCCACGCGTCCCGAGCGGTCCGGCTACCTCGAGACCTCGCGCTACGACGATGTAATCGGATTCCTGGCCGCGCTGGAAGGACGTAACCCGAGGCTCCAGTTCACGACGTTCGGGTACTCGGAGGAAGGGCGCCGACTACCGCTCGCGGTGTTCGGCAACGTGCCGGATGCCTCGGCGGAGGCCGTCCGATCCTCCGGCGCGACCCGGGTCCTGGTGTTCGCGAACATCCACGCCGGTGAGGTAGCCGGTAAGGAGGCTGCTCAGGTCCTGCTGCGGGAGATGGCCCGTGGAGCATGGGATCGATGGACGGACTCGCTGGTCATCCTCGTGGCGCCGATCTACAACGCGGACGGGAACGAGCGCATCGGACTCCGCAACCGGCCGCGGCAGTACGGCCCGCTGGCAGGCATGGGGCAGCGCCCGAATGCCCGAGGGCTCGACCTGAACCGCGACAACACGAAGCTGGAGTCCTCGGAAGCCCGTGCGCTCTCCCGACTCGTTCAGGAATACGATCCCCACGTGGCGCTGGACCTCCACACCACGAACGGGAGCTTCCACGCGTACCATCTTACCTACTCACCACCGCTTCATCCATCCACGGACGAGGGAATCACCGCCCTGCTGAGGGAGGACTGGCTTCCGGAGGTGACCCGGAGCGTGCGGGAGCGCTACGGGTGGGAGTTCTTCTACTACGGCAACGTTCCGGGAACGTTCGGAATGCGTGGAGAGCGGGGCTGGTACACATTCGATCACCGGCCCCGCTACACGACGAACTATCTCGGGATCCGCAACCGTTTCGGGATCCTGAGCGAAGTCTATTCCTACGCGACCTTCGAAGACCGCATCCTGGCGCACGAGAGGTTCGTGCAGAGCGTGATCGAGTTCGCGTGGGCTCACGCCACCCGGGTCCGACGGACGGTGGAGGCCGCCGACGCCGCGGCGGCGCCGGGCATGGAGATCGCCCTGCGAGCCGACCTGGCGCGCGGGGACACGATCGACGTCCTGATGGGAGCGGTGGACGAGGAGCGCAATCCTTACACCGGAGAGCTCATCTACCGCCGCCGGGATGTGCAGACCGTGGAGAGGATGCCTGACTACGGCGCGTTCGTGGCGACGGAAGTCACGAGGGCGCCCGCCGCCTACGTAGTTCCGGCCGACTTCGGGTCCGTCATCGAGCGGCTCGAAGCGCACGGGGTGAAGCTCGTCCGACCGGATTCCAGCTCCACCCTGGACGTGTCGGTGTTTCACCTGGACTCCACGCGCGTGGCCGAGCGCGAGTTTCAGGGCCACGCGCTGCGGGAGGTGTGGGGAGAGTGGCGGACGGAACGCCGTGAACTTCCGGAACGGACGGTCATCGTGCCCGTTCACCAGCCGCTCGGACGCCTGATCGTGCTTCTCCTGGAGCCCCGCTCGGACGACGGATTCCTGGCGTGGAATCTGCTGGACGATGCGCTCGAAGGGGCCGACACGTACCCGATCGGAAGGCTTGAAGGACTGCCGCCGGAGGGTTGCCGGGAGTGCGCGGACTTCCAATGATCGGCACCCCGCGGCCGCTCTGCCGGACGCAGCGCATTCGGGGTCATGACGGCCGCCTGGCCGCCGCCTTGCTCCTCTTCCTGCCAGGCCTCTTCTGGACGTCCCCCGCCCGCGCTCAGACCACCGGTCGGATCCAGGGCAGCGTGATCGACATCTCGAATGGCCAGCCCCTCGCCGGCGTGCTGATCCGGATCGATGCCCTGGATCAGTCGACGCTCAGCTCGGAAGCCGGTCGATTCGTCCTGGCCGGGCTGCCGGCGGGGAAGCACGACGTACGGGTGCAGCTGGTGGGGTACAAGCCACTGGACCTGCAGTCCGTAGTCGTGGCCGCCTCGCGGGCCTCGGAGCTGGCACTCGAGCTGGAGCCGACGGCCGTCCCGGTCGAACCGCTCCGCGTGGAGGCCGAGCGCGTGCCCCTCATCGAGCCCGAGGTGAGCGAGACCCGGGAGATCGTGCGCGGCAAGGCACTCCGAGAGCTTCCTGTCACCACGGTGTCCGAGGCGGTCGAGCTGACGACCGGGGTATCCGACGGCCATTTCCGCGGTGGAAGGGTGGGCCAGGAAACGTATCTGGTCGACGGAATGGCGATCAAGAACCAGGTCGAAGGGGCGACCGAGGGCCAGGGCCTGCAGTTCTCGCCCACCGCCCTGTCCGAGATCGAGGTGATCACCGGAGGATTCGGGGCGGAGTACGGGTCCAGCCTGTCCGGCGTGGTATCGTACACCACCCGGCGCGGCGATCCGGAGCGCTGGAGCGGCGCGGGTCAGTTCCTCACGGACCGCCTCTCTCCGGAGGATGCGTCGGTCGGACAGTCCACCCTCAACCTGACGGCGGGCGGACCGCTCCGCTTTCTGGGAGACGGGGCCACCCTGTTCGCCGATCTTCAGTTGCAGGGGCTGCAGGATGCCGAGCCGAGGGCGCGCGGGCTCACCTGCGTTCAGACGGGCGACGCCGACGCGGAGGTTGCGGCGGCGATCGAGGGCTATCAGTCGAGTCCGGTCACCGCCCCACTGTACTGCCCTTACGAGCAGCCGGGCCTGCCCTACCAGCAGGGAGACGGTCTGATCGGGTTCCTCCGATTCGACAAGCGGTTCTCCACCCGCTTCAACCTGGCGGCCACGCTGCTCCGCAACCGCTTTCAGCGTGAGCTGTATACCCCGGAGCTCAAGTACAATCCGGGCAGCCAACTCGGACGAAGCACCGAGGCCTGGATGGGCGCGCTGATCCTGGACCACGTCACGCAGAAGAACGGCCACGCGATCAACCTCACGGCGCGCCTCGCATTGCAGCGCCTCGACCGCTACCTGGGAGTGGTCGACCCGGCGCAGGTGCGCGACCGTTCGACGGTGCTGGGGTTCGGCCTTTCGGACTTCGATTTCGCGGGCGAGAGCTTCGTACGGCTGCCGATAGAGCAGCAGCTCGACTCGGTGGTGGCCGTGCCCGGATACGAGGCTCCGGGAGGGATCACGGGATCGCCGTTCGGGGCGGCGGCGGAGGGGATCTTCACGACGACGGGCTCGTCGGGTCTCGCCGCCTACAGCCGCTCGGACTTCCTGGGCACCGACCTCGTCGGCGAGCTGATCACGGCAGACGGAAACTCGTACCGGGCAGGGTTCCAGGGGAAGTTCTACCAGGTCGAGACGTACGAGCGGACGAGGGCTTACCTGGCCGGATCGGCGCCGAACTACGCCCGGTTCTACCCGACGACCCTGGCCGGCTATCTCGACGCCAGCATCCGGCCCGATCCCCTGTTCACGATCACCGCGGGCGTGCGGGTCGAGGGTTTCCAGTCCGGTCTCGACTTCAGCCTCGACAGGTCCGACTTTCTCGCCCCCGTCGCGTCCGCCGATTGGAAGCTGAACGTCACGCCGCGCCTCGGAGTGGCCGGCGCATTCCGGAACTCGGCCGGCCGCAGCGCCTTTCGGTTCAACTACGCGCGCGTCGCCCAGCCGCCTGACTTCCAGTTCTTCATCGACAATACGATCGGCGACTCGCTGCGCACCGACGTCCGCAGGCAGGGGAATCCGAATCTCGCGTTCGAGCAGGGCAACGCCTTTGAGGCCGGGTTCAGCCAGCTGTTCGGCGACGTGGTCGGCCTCGAGGTCACCGCGTACATGAAGAACCTCACCGACCTCGTTACGGGCAGCATCTCCCTCGGCGGCTCGGCGCCGGGCCAGTTCACGACGGGCGACAAGGGGACGGTGAAGGGCCTCGAGCTCACGCTGCGCGGGAGGTGGCCGGGATTCGGACTGAGCGCCGGCTACGCCCTGGCGGAAGCGACGGGCATCACGTCGGGGGCCTTCGATGACTCGGGGACCGTACCGCCCGGCGCGACCGCGGAATTCCCGCTTCCGTTCGACCGCCGGCACACGTTCGACGCGTCGGTCTTCCTCGGCCGGGCGGCTTCGGCCACCGAAGCAGCACCGCCCGGTGGCGGGCTGGCGGGGTCGCCGCTCGGGCTCGTCGTCACGGCGCGAGTCCGGAGCGGATATCCGCTCTATTCCGGCGTGCAGGACCTCGACCCCTCGATCGACGAGGATCAGAGGCTTCCGTGGACCAGCGTGTTCGACGCTCGCTTCACGTGGAGATTCGCGAACCTCCCCGGGTGCGAGGGCTGCGCCCTTCGCCTCGTGGTGGACGGCAAGAACCTGTTCGGTACCGACAACGTGATCGCGCTCCGTCGGGACAGCGGCCGCCTCGCGCCTTCCCCCGACACCGTCCTGGACCTGGCCGGTCGTCCGGTCACGTCGACGTTCCCGATCCCGCGGGAGTCGGAGCGGTACTCGCCGCTCGTGGACCTGAACGGGAACGGACTGATCACGGCAACCGAGTTTCAGACTGCCCGTTTCGCTGCGGCGCTCGACGCGACCGATCCCTCGTTGCTGTTCGGAGAGCCTCGCCAGCTCCGACTGGGCCTGGAGGTGGCATTTTGAGGCGGGCGATGCCGCTGGCCGTGGGGATCCTGCTCGCGGGCTTCGCGTGGGCCTGTCACGATGCCCCGAGCCCGTGGGAGCCTCCCACCGGGGAAACCGTTCCGGGCGTTCGACGGCTCACCTTCAGTCCGGGAGACGACCGATCGCCCGCCTGGTCAACCGGGGGCGATTCCATCTTCTATGTGACCGAGGGATACGGAGACCTCGCCCGATCGACCGGCGTGCTGGTGTCGATACCCAGGGAGGGCGGTTTCGCTGAGTCCGTGTTTCCGATCCTCCAGCCCGCGCGAGCGAGCGCCCCACCGGTGCTGACTCCGGCCGTCGATCCCGGATCAGGTCGCATCGCCTACGCACAGCTGCTCCAGATCGAGGGAGTCTGCGCCGCCGACAGCACTTCATGCGATGCAACGGACTCCGCGTCGGCTCCACCGCGGCTGCAGATCGGCCGGCTGCGGGTGCGCGTGCCGGGAGCGCCGACGCCGGCGGACCAGGACGCCACGCTGCCTCTGAGCTTCGACGGCGTCAGCTTCGACGATTCACGCCACCCGTTCGACCTGGCCGGCGTGTGGATCACGAGCCTGCACCCGTTCCAGCGCCGGTTCAACGACGAAGGCTTCCTGCCGGTCCGGCCGTCCTGGGATCCCACCGGCGATCGCCTGGTCACGTCGGACGGACTCGGCCTGTGGCTGTGGAGGCCGGGCGAAGCCGCGGCGACGCAGGTCCCCGGCACCTACGATGCCAGCTCCCCGGCGTGGAGTCCGGACGGGCGATCGATCGCCTTCACCCGCTACGAGCGGGGCCCCGAGTTCCGGACCACGTGCCAGCGATTCTCTGCCGGTTCCAAAGGTCCGGCGTTGGTTTGCGTGGAGGAGCGAACGGAGTGGCTGTCTGGCCGCGCGCTCGTCTCGGTCATCCCCGTGGCCGGCGGAGTGGCCGTGGACCTGGTGGAGGGCACGGACCCGGCCTGGTCGCCCGACGGCGAGTGGATCTACTACGCGCGTCCGGATGGGATCTGGCGGATCAGCCCCGATGGAGGCGTGCTGGAGCGCATCGTGGGCACGGCGGGCGGGTCCGAGCCAGCCGCCTCGCCCGACGGGGCCGAGCTCGCGTTCACGAAACGCGGAGAGGACGGAAAGGGGGACATATGGGTCGCCCCGCTTCCCTGAGCCTCGCCGCCCTCGCCACTGCGACGGCCGTGTGGATCGGCTGCGGCGAGCCGGTGGCGATCCTCGGCGACACGCCCGGTCTGATGCGTGTCGTGCTCGGCGTGGCGGACGAGCCCGGCCGCGACGTGGGGGCGTCGGCAACAGAGACCCACATTCGGTTTCCCTCCGGCCTCGACATGGATCTCGACGGGATCATGTACGTGGCCGACCGGGGAAACCGGCGGATCGTGGCGGTGTCGTCTTCCGGAGAAGTCCGCGTGGTGGTCGACGACGTCGCCTGCACGGTCGATTGCCTGCGGGAGCCGGTCGACCTGACGGTGGACGGGACGGGCGACTTGATCGTAGCGGACGATCAGGGACAGCGGGTGTGGCGCTTCGATGCGGAGAGCGGCGCGCGAACCGTGCTCGCCGGTACCGGGGTGTCGGAGACGACACCGGACGGAGAGGCAGCCGCCACATCCCCGATCAGAAGTCCACGGGGCGTGGCGGTGGAT
>CANPVW010000063.1 GCA_947581745.1 Candidatus Benthicola azotiphorus | reverse complement strand
CCCTCGTCGGGCCAGAACACCTTGTCAGGGTTCGACAGCGGCGGATCTCCGCGCTCGTCGGCGACGCCTCCCGCCACGGGCCCGGCCGCGGCATCGGCCTCGAAGTCGCGCTCCTCCCCGTCCGCGCCCGGGCCGCTCCTCCGTGGCGGAGCCTCGCACTCCGCCGGAGGCTTGTCGTCTCGCAGGTGGCAATACACGGGCTGCCTCAAGAGGCCGTCCTCCGTCCGCTCCAGGAACCGCACCTCCGCCACGAGCTCGGGGCGTACCCAGTGGTCGGAGCCTTCGGGCAGCGTCTGCTCGGCCGCTGGCGCGTCCGTCTCGATCGCCTTCAGGCGGGACCGGAGGGCCCTGCGGTCGGCCGCCGTGAAACCGGACCCCACCCTTCCCAGGTACACGAGA
The DNA here is from genome assembly GCA_947581745.1 of Candidatus Benthicola azotiphorus. Classification (GTDB taxonomy): domain Bacteria; phylum Gemmatimonadota; class Gemmatimonadetes; order Palauibacterales; family Palauibacteraceae; genus Benthicola; species Benthicola azotiphorus. Next base: position 15,710 of record CANPVW010000063.1, on the reverse strand, counting down.
CGCTGTCCCTCGAGGCCGGCCACGTGCAGGGCGCCCAGGCCCTCCAGGCCGCCTTTCGGTTCCGTGAACCCCACGACGACCACGTCCGCGGACCGGGTCGCCCGTATCTTCAGCCAATGCCTGGACCTGCCCGCGCGGTAACGGCTCGAGGACTTCTTTGCCACTATGCCCTCGAGCCCCATCGAAGTCACCTGCTCGTACAGCGCTTCGCCGACGCCGGCGAAGTGATCCACGAACCTGAGAGGCCCGGCCGGAGGAAGAAGGGCGCGCAGCACGGACTTTCTGTCCTCGAGCGGGACGGACCGCAGGTCACGTCCCATCACGCCCAGGAGATCGAAGGCGTAGAACGTCGAGGGCTGGCGCAGCGAGGCGCGCTTCACGTCGATCGGCCGGCGGATGCGTGCGCGCCTCTGCAGCCGCTGGAAGCTGGGCCGCCCCGCTTCGTCGTGCATGACGACCTCGCCATCGAGGACGAAGTCATCCACCGGAAGAGCCCTGAGGGACCGCACCAGCTCGGGGAACCAGGTCGTCGCGTCGTTTCCGTTCCGCGTGTACAGCCGGCATACGTGGCCTTCACGGCTGGCGATCATCCGGTATCCGTCGAGCTTGAGCTCGAACAGCCACTCGGGGTCCGTGAACGGCGCCTCCGCCGTGTGGGCCAGCATCACCTTGACCCGCTCGCCCCGCACGGCGCGCCGGGGGGCGCCGGCCACGGCCGCGAGGCGCTCCAGCTCCTCGCCCCGGTCCACGCCATCGCCCAGCTCTTCCACGGTGAGGCCACTGAGGATGGACTGCTGAGGGACGGCGGCATCGGCTTCCGCGGCCAAGGAAAGCTCTTCCCGGGTCAGCGTGCGCTTCTCCCTGATGAGGAGCCACTCGTTCTCCGCCTTCTTGATCTTCACGAGGGTCCACACCCCTCGCAGCTTGTGGCCCCGGAGCTCGAACAGGAGCTTCCCGTCGACCAGTCCGGTTTCGGGGTCGTCCAGCGCGACCCAGTCCCCGCGGTCCCAGACGATCATCGGCCCCGCGCCGTAGTTGCCCGGAGGGATCACATCCTCGAAGTCGACGTATTCCAGTGGGTGGTCCTCGACGTGGACGGCGAGCCGTTTCTCGTCCGGATCGAGGGAAGGGCCTTTCGGGACGGCCCACGACGTGAGGGCGCCCCGCAGCTCGAGGCGCAGGTCCCAGTGCAGGCGGCTCGCGGCGTGCTTGTGGATCACGAACAGGCCACCGCCCGCGCCGCCGGACGCCTCGGCGGCGGTCCGGTCGGACGATCGGGCGACTCCGGGCTCCGGAGTCTCTCCGGCGGTTCGCTTGTCCCTGTAACGGACGAGGGGATCGCGTTCGGGCATGATTACAGCATATTTTAATAGCGCATCCCGTGAAACAGGAGAGATGTATGAGCGCGCGCCCCATCGCCTCGGCAACGGTTTCCTTCGGCCTCGTTTCGGTCCCCGTCAAGCTGTACTCGACGGCCGACAACTCGCAGAAGGTGACCTTCAACTGGATCAACCCCGCTTCCGGCTCTAGGGTGAGGCAGCGCTATTGGGATGCCGCGGAGGAGAGACTGATCGAGCGCGAGGAGCTCGTGAAGGGGTACGAGTTCTCTCGGGACCAGTACGTGCTGTTCACGCCCGAAGAATTGAAAGTACTGGAGGCACAGTCATCTAACGCTATTGAAATAACGGAGTTCATTCCCTTCGATCAGGTGGAGAGGATGTACCTCGCCAAGGCCTACTACCTGGGCCCCGACCGCGGCGGCGAGCGAGCCTACCGCCTGCTGAGCGCCGCGCTCCAGAAGACGGGCCGGGCGGCCCTCGCCCGGTATGCGGCCCGCGGCAAGGAATACCTCGTGCTCGTCCGCCCGCTGGGTGAGGGGCTTCTTCTCGAGCAGCTGTTCTATTCGGAGGAGCTGCGCTCGTTCGACGAGGTTCCGATCGGTGAAGGGGAGGTGAAGGACGAGGAGCTGGCGCTCGCCGTCCAGCTGATCGAGCAGGCCGCCTCGGATGCGTTCGAGCCGCACAAGTACGAGGACGAGGTCTCGAAGAAGGTGATGGCGCTGATCGAGAAGAAGATCGAGGGAGAGGAGATCACCGCGGCACCGGAAGTGGAAGCGGAAGACAAGATCGTGGACCTGATGGAGGCGCTGAAGGCGAGCCTCGGCGCAGGCGCGGGCGGGGCGAAGAGCGCGAAAGGCCGCAAGCCCGCGAAGCGAGCCTCGGCGCGGGCCAGCGGCGCGGAAAAGAAGCGGGCGGCAGGCCAGGGATAAGTGGCGAACTACTCGACCGGGGAAGTCGCGGAAGTCCTGGGCCTGTCCCAGGAGCGTGTGCGGCGTCTGGCCGCGTCGGCGGATCTGCATCCAGAGCGGCCGGCTCGCGGCTGGTACAGGTTCGAATTCCGAGACCTCGTGCTGCTCCGGGCCGCCCTCGAGCTCGAGAAATCGGGAGTGTCGCCGCGGCGGCTGCTCCGGTCGCTTCGCGATCTCAAGCGACAGCTTCCCGCGGATCGACCGCTCACGGCGATCCGCATTACCCTCGAAGCGGACGAGCTGGTGGTCCAGGACGAAGAGCTCGCCTGGAATCCCGAGTCCGGGCAGGTGCAGCTCGGCCTCCGGGTCGACGACAGCGGGGCGGACGTGGAGCCGCTGGACCGCCGCAGGGCGCGCCCCGTGACGGCGGAGCGCCGTCTCAAGGCCGAGGACTGGTACGAGCTCGGATGCGGTCTCCAGGCCGGCTCTCCGGACCAGGCGATGGAGGCGTTCCGGCGGGCAGTGGAGCTGGATGCGGGATTGTCGGACGCCCATGTCAACCTCGGTGTCCTCCTGCACGAGCGCTCGGATCTGGAAGGGGCGGAGGTGTGTTACCGGCTCGCCCTGCGGGCCGATCCGCAGAGTGCCACGGCAGCCTACAACCTGGGTGTCGTCCTGGAGGACATGGGCAAGCCCGATGAGGCGACCGAGGTATACCGCCGGGCGATCGAATGCGACCCCCTGCTCGCGGACGCTTACTACAACCTGTCGCGCCTGTACGAGCGGGCTGGCGACCGCGCGGCTGCCCTGCGGCACCTGAGGAGTTACAGCGAGCTGGTCAAGATCAATTAGCCGCCCTGGCAGCGGGGCCGGCCGAAACCGGCGGGAATCATGATCGTGGACATTCGCAGCGCGCTGATCGCGTCCCTGGCCCTAGTCCTGGCCGTCGCACCCGCGAACGGGCAGGGCACCGACGGGCGAGCGAGCGACGATTCCGGGCCGTTCTACGGAGAAGACCGGCCCTCCCCGGAGTTTCACCGCGGCCGCAGGCAGGCCGTGCTGGAGGCTCTTCCGGAAGACGCCGTCGCGATCGTGCTGGCCTCTCCGGAGAGGGCCCGCTCGAACGACGTCGACTACGAGTACCACCCATCCAGCGATCTCTACTACCTCACGGGGATGACGGAACCCTCGACGATCCTGCTTCTGGTCCCGGGCGGAACGGAGGTGGGTGGAAAGACGGTGCAGGAGATCCTCGTGGTCCGGGCGCGCGACCCCGCCACCGAGGCCTGGACAGGCAGGCGACTGGGGGCCGAGGGAGCGATGCGCGAACTCGGAGTGCAGCTCGCCGTGGAGCCCGAGCGCTTCGAGGAGATCGCGGGTCCCCTCATCGAGACGAGGCGACCCTACGTGCTTCCGTGGCCCGCGGGGCTCGATCCAGGCTCGGAGTACGGGGCGCAGGTCGCGTGGCTGAAGGAGCGGATACCCACCTTCGAGCCGGAACCGGGAAGGGCCGGGGCCCTTCAGAGGGGGCTGCTTCGGGTCAACGACGCCGCGGCGTACGACCGGGCGAGGGGGATGGTGGAGAGAATGGCCGGCGCCGCGGGACCGGCCGACGGGGAGGCGGCCCGCATGGCCCGGGCTTTCGTGGAAGCCGGAAGCGTGGACGCCTGGCTCGCCTGGCGTGACAGCGCGATGGCCGGATTCGCGAACTCCACGGACCTCGAGTCGGTCCTCTCGGACCTGAGAGAGGTGAAGACGGAGGAGGAGCTGCGGTTCCTCCAGGCGGCGATCGATGCCACGGCCGCCGCGCACCGTCAGGCGCTGCGCTCGATAGAGCCCGGGATGCGAGAGTACGAGGTGGAAGCGGTCATCGAGTACGTCTTCCATAGGGCGGGCGCGGAGCACACCGGATTTCCCAGCATCGTCGGGAGCGGAGAGAACAGCACCATTCTGCACTACGAGTCGAACCGCCGCCGGATGGAGGATGGAGACCTCGTCGTGATGGACATCGGAGCCGAATACCGGGGCTACTCGGCCGACGTGACCCGGACGGCGCCGGTGAACGGACGCTTCAGCGAGCCCCAGCGGCAGATTTACGAGATCGTGCTGGCGGCGCAGGAGGCGGCGATCGCGGCGGCGACGCCGGGAGCGGGCTTCAGGGACCTGAACGAAGCCGCCTCCACGGTACTGGCGGAAGGACTGGAACGGCTCGGGATCATCGGATCCAGCTCCGAGCTTCGACGCTACTTTCCGCACGGAGTGAGCCACTACCTGGGCCTGGATGTCCACGACGTGGGCACCTACGGACCGTTCCGCCCCGGGGACGTGGTCACCGTCGAGCCCGGTATCTACATCCGCCCGGGCGAGGGAGTCGATGAGCGGTGGTGGAACGTGGGGGTACGGATCGAGGACGACATTCTCATCACGCCGCACGGACCGGTCGTGCTGTCCGCGGAGGCCCCGAAGACCGTCGCCGAGATCGAGGCGTTGATGGCGGAACCGGGCCCGGCGTCCCTCGCCGCCGGAGAGTGACGCGACCGGAAGACGTATGAAAGGGAGGGCGCCATGAGTGTAGCGAATCGGCTCGAGAGGCTGCTCGAGGAGAGCGGCGTTTCGTTCGAAGTGATCGACCACCCCGTCGCTTTCACGGCTCAGGAGGAAGCTGCCGCCAGTCACGTCGCGGGCCGTCACTGGGCCAAGACGGTAGCCGTCCTGGTGGCCGGCGAGCCGGCCCTGGCGGTGGTTCCCGCCACGCGCCGGCTGGACCTGGCCAAGATGAGACGCCTGGTGGGGACCGAGGACGTGGAGATCGCCCGCGAGGCGGAGTTCCAGGATCTCTACCCGGACTGCGACCTCGGAGCGATGCCGCCGTTCGGCGAGCTGTACGGGCAGGAGACCTTCGTCGACGAGATGCTGCGCGAGGAGGAGAGGATCGCGTTCCACGCCGGCGATCACCGGACGGCGATCGAGATGTCGTACGCGGATTTCGAACGGCTGTGTGAGCCGGTTCCCGCGAACCTGTCCGGACCGCCGCGCGAGCGCGTGTGATCTCCTGCCGGACAGGGCGTCCCATAAGCGGACACGGCCATCGACGGGCAGGCGGTCGCCTCTGGCTTCCATATGCATGCCGCACGGTGAGATAGACGCTGACCTGTCCGTGGCACGCCGGTTGCTGATTCCGCGAATGTACGGGTGCGCGGCGGTGTCGCCCGGTTCCTCTAGCGGAGTTAGATGATGAGCGCGCTGGGACAGGACATGAGATTCGGGCTGCGCTCGCTTCTCAAGCACCCGGGCCACACGGCGGTGGTCGTGCTGACGCTGGCCCTCGGCATCGGGGCCAACACGGCCATCTTCAGCGTGATCCACGCCGTGCTTCTCCGTCCGCTTCCGTACGCCGATCCGGATCGGCTCGTGTTGCTTCGTCATCGCATCGAGGCGACCGAGTTCTACGACGGCCCGATGCCGCCGGCCGACGTGATGGACATCCGGGATCACACGGACGTGTTCGAGGGCGTCGCGGCGACGGACCGGACCTTCGAGCAGAACCTGACCGGGGACGGCGACCCGATCGAGGTCCGTGTCGCCGGAGTCACGGCGAACTTCTTCGATGTGCTCGGCGTGCAAGCCGCCGTGGGCCGCACGTTCGTGCCCGAGGACGAGGAGCCGTTCCCGCCGGACGCGTTCGCACCCGGTGCGCCCCCGCCCGTGAACAACGTCGTGATCAGCCACGGCCTGTGGATGCGGCGGTTCGGCGGCTCGCCTGAAGTGATCGGCAGCACCCTCAGGATCAACGACTTCGCCAACACGGTGGTCGGTGTGATGCCTGCGGGGTTCGAGCTGCTGATGCCGGCGAACGCCGGGATGCCGAGCGGGATCGACGTCTGGAATCCCACCCGCTTCGACTACCGCCAGCAGCCCCGCACGAGCGCCAACGCGAATCGGCGGGTCATCGCGCGTCTGAAGCCGGGCGTGACGCTGGCTCAGGCGCAGCTGCAGGTGGACAAGGTGGCGGCCTGGCAACGCGACCGATTCGAATACAACCGAGATGGCGAGATCTACATCGACGTGAAGCCGATGCACGCCGACATCGTCGGGCACGCGAGGACGATTCTCCTCGCGCTGTTCGGAGCCGTCGCTTTCGTGCTCCTCATCGCGTGCGCTAACGTCGCGAATCTCCTGCTGGTTCAGGCGGCGGCCCGGGAGAAGGAGATGGCGATCCGGGCGGCGCTCGGCGGTTCGAGGGGGAGGATCGTCCGGCAGCTGCTCACCGAGAGCATCCTGCTGGCCGTAGTCGGAGGACTGGCCGGCCTGCTGCTGGCGCGCTGGGGAGTGGACCTGCTGCTCGCGCTCCGCCCGGCCAACCTGCCGCGCGTGAGCGAGGTCGGCATCGGTGGCCCGGTTCTCCTGTTCACGCTCGGCGCGAGCCTGTTCGCGGCGGTCATCTTCGGACTCGTTCCGGCTCTCCAGGCCTCGAAGCCGGACCTCAACGACTGCCTGAAGGACCGGGGGACCGTTTCGCCCGACGTGAGACGCCGTCGGTTGAGGAGCGTGCTGGTCGTGGCGGAGGTGGCCCTCTCGATGGTCCTCCTGATCGGGGCCGGACTGATGTTCCGGTCGTTCCTCGCCCTCCAGCACCAGGACCTCGGCTTCGAGCCGAAGGGCGTCGTCACGTTCCGGATCGCCATGCCGGGCCTGCGGTCCGAGTACGGGAGCCCGGACGACCGCGCGCTGTTCGTCTCGGAGCTCGAACAGCGGCTGGAGGCGCTGCCGGGAGTGAAGCGGGCCGGGGCCGTGCAGGTTCTCCCCCTGAGCGGTCGCTTCTGGACCTCTCCGTATTCGGTGAAGAACGCAGACGTGGAGGACTGGGGCGTCCTGGAGGCGGACTACCGGTTCGCCACTCCCGGGTACTTCAGTGCCCTCGGTCTCCGGCTGCTCGACGGGCGGTTCCACAACCAGCGGGAGAACGACGATGCGTCCGAGGTCGTGATCGTCGACCGGGCGCTCGCCGCGCGAGCCTGGCCCGGAGAGGACCCGATCGGTCGCTACCTCCAGACCGTGGTCAGCCCGTTCGACGGGACGGGGCCGCAGCAGCGGTGGGTGAAGGTCGTGGGAGTGGTCGAGAACGTACGATCGCAGGACCCGCGCGTGGCGGGTCGCGAGACCATCTACTTCCCGTACCGGTTGCAGGGCGCGTTCTTCAACGTCACCATGGCCGTGCGGACCGAGAAGGACCCCGCCACTCTCGTGCCGGCGATTCGAGCCGTGGTCGCCGGTCTGGATCCAGAGATGCCCGTCGCGGCCGTCACCACGATGGACGAGTACGTGAGGCTGGCCAAGGGTCCTACTCGTTTCGCGATGATCCTGATCGGGATCTTCGCCGGTGTGGCGCTGGTGCTGGCCTCGGTGGGCCTGTACGGGGTCATCTCGTCTCTCGTCCGGCAGCGCACGCACGAGATCGGGGTCTACATGGCCTTCGGGGCGGAGAGCCCCCACATCCTGCGGATGGTCGTGCGGCGGGGAATCGCGCTCGCCGTCGCGGGGGTCGCGGTCGGCCTCGTGGTGTCGCTGGCTCTTACCCGGGCCGTGGCGAGTCTGCTGACCGGTGTCACGGCGACGGATCCGGCCACCTTCCTGGCCGTGGGCATCCTCCTGACCGTGGTCACGCTCCTCGCGAGCTACATACCTGCTCATCGGGCCGTGCGTGTGGATCCCATGGAGGCGCTGAGGTATCACTGACGGCTCGGAGAAGGGGCCCCGAGCGCCACCCCCTTGACGGTTTTCGATATATCGGTATGTTATTCTTATCGATATATCGAGTAATACTCGTAAAGCTCTGTTACCCGTCCTGGGGATGACCGTATGAGCGCCAGGTTCGACAAGGCCTCCAACCCGTGGTCCTCGATGTTCGGTCCCGGCAGCACCGGGTTCGGAAAGCCTAACTTCCGCTGGCGGATCTTCGACCGCGGCGATCTCAAGTACATGATTCTGGAGTTGCTCAGCGACCGGCCCATGCACGGGTACGAGGTGATGCGTGCCCTGGAGGAAAAGTCGCGCGGCGCGTACACCGCGAGCCCGGGGTCGGTGTACCCGACGCTGCAGTCCCTGGAGGACGACGGCTACGTGAGCAGCGAGGACCAGGACGGTCGCAAGGTCTACACGATCACGGAGAGGGGCCGCGAGTTCCTGGACACCAATCGGGATCGGGTGGAGCAGATCCTGCACAGGATCACGGACTTCGCGAAGCATTTCTCGGGTGCTCCAATGACCGATGTCACCCGGTCGTTCGTGAGATTGGCGCAGGCCAGCTTCGAGCAGTCGGTGCGGCGCGTCGGCGACGAGGACTCGCTCGACAGGCTGCGCGAGATTCTCGAGAAGGCGGCGCGGGACATCGAGAACGTGGGCAGCGGGGGCCGTTCCCCGGATCCCGCCGGAGGCGGGGCGGAGGAAGAATGAACGGGATTCTGTTTGGAGCCTGGCTCTTCTGGATGGTGGCGTTCTGCGCCGTGGGCATCGGGTGCCGCGTTGCGTGCCGCGGGCGACTCGCGAGCGGCCGAGCCTGCATCTGCGGGCGCCACGAGGCGAGCGGGCGGGTCTCCGCTGCCGTCGCCGTGCCTTCGCCGGGCACCCGGGGGCCTGCCTCCCGGTTCCGGGTTGCCGAGCGACACGTGCGGGCCCTGCAGCAGCGCTACCTGGAGGGCCGCCTGTCGATGGAGCAGTACGAGACGGAGCTCGACCGGGTGGTGGGCCGGGCGTGACCGCGGCCCCGGGTGGTCGGCAGAAGGAGCGGTGCCCGTGGGCGGCGGGCAGCGAAGCGCTGAGGGAGTACCACGACGAGGAGTGGGGAGTCGCCGTCCACGATGATCGGTGCCATTTCGAGTTCCTGATTCTCGAGGGCGCTCAGGCCGGCCTCAGCTGGACGACCATCCTCGGAAAGCGAGACGGTTATCGCGCCGCGTTCGCCGCGTTCGATCCCATGGCCGTGTCGCTATTCGGGGAAGCCGAGCGGGAAGGCCTCCTCCGCAACCCGGAAATAGTGAGGAACCGGCTCAAGATCCGGTCCGCGATCGGGAACGCGCGGGCGTTCCTCGAGGTCCAGAGCGAGTTCGGTTCGTTCGACGCGTACATCTGGCGATTCACCGATGGGCGCACGATCCGGAACGCGTGGCGTCGGCAATCGGATGTGCCGGCCGAGACCGCGGAATCGGGCGTCATGAGCCGCGACCTCAAGCGGAGGGGCTTTCGGTTCGTCGGCCCCACGATCTGCTATGCCTACATGCAGGCCGTCGGGCTGGTGAACGATCACCTCGTCGACTGCTTCCGCCACGCGGAGGTGTGACTCCGCACCCGGCCGTCCCCGCACTTCCATTCCTCGCGCTCCCGCCTATCGTGGAGCCGAAGACTCGTGTTCGAATCGTGGACTCCGACGAGGGAGGGTGCTCAGGATGACGTGGATCCGCCGTACTCTCGTGTTCACCGCCGGCACGCTGCTCGCCGTCACACCGGGCGTCACCCCGCTTCATTCCGGAGCGGCCCTCGCCCAGGAGCTGACCATCGAGGAGTGGACGGTCCCCTGGGAAGCATCTCGCCCCCGCGATCCCTACGTCGCTCCCGACGGCAGTGTGTGGTTCGTGGGCCAGACCGCGGACTACGCGGCCCGCCTGAACCCGGGCGACGGCACCTTCGAGCGTTTCGACCTCCCCGCGGGCGCTGGACCGCACAACCTGATCGTCGACGGAGACGGCATCATCTGGTACGCCGGTAACCGGGCCGCCTACATCGGCCGCCTGGACCCGGCGACCGGAGACATCACGCGGTACGAGATGCCGGACAGCCGGGCTTCTGATCCGCACACGCTGGTCTTCGACAGCGAGGGCCGGATCTGGTTCACGGTCCAGATGGGCACGATGATCGGAAGGTTCGTGCCCTCGACCGGAGCCGTGGACCTGGTCTCCGTGCCGACTCCGAACTCCCGGCCGTACGGGATCAAGATCGACGACGAGGATCGACCGTGGGTGGCCGAATTCGCCGGCGGCAAGATCGCGACGGTCGACCCGGCTACGCTGGAGCTCCGCGAGTACGACCTGCCCAGGAGCGCGGCGAGGCCGCGCCGGCTCGTGATCACCTCGGATGGCGGGATCTGGTACGTGGACTTCGCCGGCGGCTTCCTGGGACGTCTGGACCGCGTGACCGGGGAGGTGCAGGAGTACCCGATGCCCGGCGGTGAGGGCTCCCGGCCGTACGGCATGGCAGTCGATGGGCGGGACAGGATCTGGTTCGTCGAGACCGGACTCCGACCCAACCGATTCGTGGGGTTCGACACGAAGGGACGGCAGTTCATCGCGCGGGCGGACATCCCCAGCGGGGGGGCGACGGTGCGGCACATGTACTACGATCCGATCCGTCAGGTGGTGTGGTTCGGGACGGACGCCAACACGATCGGGAGAGCCCTTCTGCCGTGAGCGTGCCGATGGCGCCGGCCCGGACCGGCCAGAGAGCGGATGGCTCCCGGCCGCGGTCGGGAGCCCTGGTCACCGGCGCGTCGAGCGGGATCGGTTACGAGTTGGCGAAGATCCTCGCCCGTGAGGGCCACGACGTGGCGCTCGTCGCTCGCTCGGTCGACCAGCTGGAGAAGATCGCCGCCGACCTGACCGCCGATTTCGGCGTCCGTGCCGTTCCCGTCCCGGAGGACCTGGCGGACCCCGAGGCGCCGGACCGGATCTTCGAACGGCTGCGCGCGGCGGAATTCCAGGTGGACGTGCTGGTCAACAACGCGGGCTTCGGGGCGCTGGGGCGTTTCGCGGTCTCGGATACCGCCGACCAGGTGGACATGGTGCAGGTCAACGTCGCAGCCGTCACCCACCTCTCACGGCTGTTCGTGCAGGGGATGGTGGAGCGCGGGAGCGGGCGGATTCTGAACGTCGCTTCGACGGCCGCGTTTCAGCCCGGGCCGTTCATGGCCGTGTACTTCGCTTCGAAGGCGTTCGTGCTCTCGTTCTCCGAGGCCCTGTCCGAGGAGCTGCGGGAGACCGGAGTGACCGTGACCGTCCTGTGCCCGGGACCGACGGTGACCGGGTTCCAGAAGCGGGCGGGGATGGAGCGCGCGCCGATCGGCGGCAGGATGGTCACGGGTCGGGCGGCGTTCGTCGCGCGACGCGGCTACGCCGGGATGGCGAAGGGAAAGAGGGTTGTGATTCCCGGCCTGTTCAACCGGCTGGGGGCCTTGCTTCCGCGGTTCGTCCCGCCCGGTCTCACGACGCGGATCGTCGCCCGGGTGACGTCGGTGCGCGGCGCTGCCTGATCCGCGCGTCGCCGGTCCGGGAGCGGGACATTCGCCCGCTCCCAAGGCCGCGGCGTCGCGAGACCTCCGGCTCAGCTGACCGGCTTGAGGTAGCGGCCGAGCCAGTCGAAGAACACCCGGTGCCACAGGACTCCGTTCTGCGGCGAGAGCACCCAGTGCCCCTCCTCCGGGAAGTACAGGAACCGGCTCGGGATTCCCTTCAGCTGCGCCGCGGTGAACGCCTGCATCCCCTCTCCGACCGGCACCCGGAAGTCCTTCTCCCCGTGGATCACGAGGATCGGGGTGTCCCAGTTCTGTACGAACTTGTGGGGCGAGAACGCCTCGAAGCCCGCCGGATTCTCCCAGTAGGGGCCCTTGAGGTCGAAATTCACGAAGAACATCTCCTCGGTGGCGCCGTACATGCTCTCCAGGTTGAAGACGCCGGCGTGCGCGACGAAGGTGCGGAACCGCCCTTCGTGATTGCCGGCCAGCCAGTAGACGGAATATCCGCCGAAGCTGGCGCCCACCGCACCGAGCCGATTCTCATCGACATACGGTTCGGACGCGACGTCGTCGATCGCGGACAGAAGGTCCTGCATGGCCTGGCCGCCCCAGTCGCCCGAGATTTCCTCTTTCCACGCCTGGCCGAAGCTCGGGACGCCGCGCCGGTTGGGTGCGACCACGATGTACCCGTTGGCGGCCATCAGCTGGAAGTTCCAGCGGTAGGAGAAGAACTGGGACACGGTCCCCTGGGGACCCCCCTGTGCGTAGAGCAGGGCGGGGTATCGAAGCGTCGGATCGAAGTCCGGCGGGTAGATCACCCAGGTCAGGATCTCCTCGCCGTCCGTCGCCGTGACCATCCGCTTCTCGACCCGGCCCAGCTTCACGCCGGCCAGGATGTCGCGGTTGGCGAACGTGATCGGGGTCGCTTCACCCGTCTCCGCGTCGACTCGGTAGATCTCGTTCGGCGAGGACATGGAACGCCTCGCCGCGATCAGGTCCTCACCGTCATCGAGCCGGGCCACGTCCAGCGAGACGTAGTCGAAGACGCCCTCGGTGAGGCGGCGCACGGCGCCTCCTTCCGCCGGGACCGCGAAGATCTGGACCGTCCCCCACGACTCGCTCGTGAAGTAGAGCGTCCGGCCATCCGGGGACCATACCGGCGTGTGCGCATCGTTGTCGTACTCGGCCGTCAGCTCGACGCGCTCCCCCGTCCCGAGGTCCTGCACGAACAGCCGGTTGCGGTCGGCCTCGTATCCGTCCCGCTCCATGCTGAGCCAGGCGATGCGTCCGCCGTCGGGGGAGAATACCGGCTCCACGTCGTAGCCCTGCATCCCCTCGGTCAGGTTCAGGGTCTTCCCCGACTCCAGGTTGACGAGATAGATGTCCGAGTTCGTGCCGACGGCGTACGCCGTGCCCACCGTCTTCTTGGCAGTGTATGCGATCCGTCGTCCGTCGGGACTCCAGGCGATCTGCTCCACGCCGCCGAACGGGGTGAGGGGAGTGTCGAACCTCTCGCCCTTCATGAGGTCCACGGCGTCACCGACCCAGCCATCCGCGTACGGCGCGACGAACAGATGGCTGTAGGCGTAGTCGTGCCAGCTGTCCCAGTGCCTGTACATCAGCCCGTCCATGATGCGGGCGTCCGCTTCGGGCAAATCCTCGTAGAGCTCGTTCACCGTCTTGTCCAGCTTGACGTCGGCCGTGAAGGAGATGTGGGTCCCATCCGGGGCGTATCGGAAGTTGGCGATGCCTCCCTCGATGTTCGTGACCTGGCGGATCTTCCGGCCGTCGGGCTTCACCTCCCAGAGCTGGTTGCTCCCGCCCTTCGCGGAGAGGAAGCCTACCCACTGGCCATCCGGCCTCCACGCCGCGGAGCTCTCCGAGCCCTTCATGTCGGTGAGCCTGACCGGTTCTCCGCCCGACACGCCGACGAGCCACAGGTCGGTGTCACCGCTGTTCGCACTCACGTCATACGTCCGTATCCCGTAGGCGAGGCTCCGTCCATCGGGTGAAACTGCCGGGTTCGACACTCGCCTGAGCTTCCACAGCAGCTCGGGGGTCATCACATCCTGGGCCTGCGCGGAGGCTGGCGGCGTGAGAACAGACATCGCCGCGATCACGGCGAGCGCGAAGCCGATCCGGATCTTCATCGTGTGTGCTTCCTTCCGTTCTGGTTGGCGGACCCGTCCGGACCGCCGCTGGAGGGGTGTCATGGTGCGACTTCCGGCGGTACCATGCAACCCGAATGCCGCGCCGGCGGGATGCGGTGGACCACGGACAGCTGCGAGGTACGCGATGCGCGACGGCGGGTCAGGTCTCAAGGGAGGGATCATCCTGATGCTGGGCTTTTCGATGGCCGCGGCGGGCTGCGGCGAGGGCGCGCGGGAACGCCCGGAGGCGCCGGTCGCTCGCGTGGAACCGACGGAGCTCACGACGCACGGAAGGACCCGGGTCGACGACTACTTCTGGCTCCGGGATCGAGAGGACCCGGAGGTGGTGGCGTACCTGTCGGCCGAGAACGAGTACCTCGAGGCCGACATGGCGCACGCGGCCGGGCTGAGGGAGGCTCTGTACGAGGAGATCGTCGGCCGGATCAAGGAAGACGACGAGTCCGTCCCGTATCGGTTCCGCGACTACTTCTACCAGGCCCGGTACGAGGAGGGCATGGAGTATCCGGTCCACGTCCGGTACGCGGGGGCGATCGACGGTGCGGAACAGATCATGGTGGACGTGAACCAGCTCGCCGAGGGGCACGAGTTCTTCGCCGCCAGCGTCGGAGTGGACGGAATCAGCGAGAACCAGAGGATCCTCGCTTTCGCCACGGACGATGTGGGGCGGCGCAAGTACACGATCCGCTTCCTCGACCTGGAGACCGGCGAGTTTCTCCCGGACGAGATTCCGGACGTGACCCCCAACCTGGCCTGGGCCGCCGACGATCGGACTCTGTTCTACACGCGGCAGGACCCGGAGACCCTGCGATGGTACCAGGTGTACCGACACGCCCTGGGCACCGACCCCTCGGCGGATGTACTGGTGTACGAAGAGGGGGACGAGGAATTCAGCGTGGCCGTCGATCGGACGAAGTCTCGCGACTATGTCTTTCTCGTCGCCTATCAGACGCTGTCGACCGAGTACAGGTACGTGCCCGCGGCGGATCCGGAGGACGACTTCCGGGTGATCCTCCCGCGCGCGCCCGATCACGAGTACTCGGTGGACCACTTCGGCGACTACTTCTATTTCCGGACCAACGCCGGCGCTCCGAACTTCCGTCTCGTCCGGGCGCCGATCGCGGACCCGTCGGCCGAACGCTGGGAAGAAGTAGTGGCCCACCGCGACGACGTTCTGCTCGAGGGATTCGAGATCTTCCGTGACTACCTGGTGATGGAGGAGCGGAAGGACGGACTGGTCCGGCTTCGCGTGATTCCGTGGACGGGGGAGGGAGAGCACTACGTCGAGTTCGATGACCCGGCCTGGATGGCGTTCACGACGGCGAACTTCGAGTTCGACACGCCGGTCCTGCGGTTCGGCTACACTTCGATGACCACGCCGCTGTCCACCTACGACTACGACATGAGGACTCGCGAACGATCGCTCCTCAAGCGCACGGAGGTGGTCGGAGACTTCGACCCGGCGGACTACCGGTCGGAGCGGCTCTGGGCGACGGCACGTGACGGCCGCCGCGTGCCCGTGTCGCTCGTCTACAGGCAGGGCTTCGAACGGGACGGAACCGCCCCGCTCCTGCTCTATGGATACGGCTCGTACGGCGCCAGCATGGACGCCACGTTCAGCTCCGCCCGGCTGAGCCTCCTCGACCGCGGCTTCGTGTACGCGATCGCTCACGTGCGGGGCGGCGAGGAGCTCGGGCGGTGGTGGTACGAGGAGGGCAAGTTGCTGAACAAGATGAACACGTTCACGGACTTCATCGACGTCGCCGAGTACCTCGTCGCGGAGGGGTACGCGGACCCGTCCAGGCTGTTCGCCATGGGCGGCAGCGCGGGCGGTCTCCTGATGGGCGCCGTCGTGAATCTGCGTCCCGACCTGTGGCGGGGGGTCGTGGCGGCCGTGCCCTTCGTGGATGTCGTGACGACGATGCTGGACGAGACGATACCGCTCACCACCAGCGAATACGACGAGTGGGGCGACCCGAACGACCCCGAGTACTTCGATTACATGCTGTCCTAC
>CANPVW010000062.1 GCA_947581745.1 Candidatus Benthicola azotiphorus | reverse complement strand
GCTTCCCGGCCATCATCCGGCCCTCCTTCACGCTGGGGGGGACGGGCGGCGGGATCGCCTGGAACCGCGAGGAGTTCGAGGCGAAGGTCAGGCGCGGCCTTGAGCTCTCGCCCATCACGGAGGTGCTGATCGATCGCAGCGTGATCGGATGGAAGGAATTCGAGCTCGAGGTGATGCGGGACGGGGCCGACAACGTCGTCATCGTGTGCTCGATCGAGAACTTCGACCCGATGGGCGTGCACACGGGTGACTCGATCACCGTGGCGCCCGCCATGACGCTGTCCGACTACGAGTACCAGGAGATGCGGAACGCGGCGATCGCCATCATCCGCGAGATCGGGGTCGAGGCGGGCGGCTGCAACATCCAGTTCGCGCTCAGCCCCACCGACGGCGAGCTGCTCGTGATCGAGATGAACCCGCGCGTGTCCCGCAGCTCCGCTCTCGCTTCCAAGGCCACCGGGTTCCCGATCGCCCGCATCGGGGCGAAGCTCGCCGTGGGCTACCGGCTGGACGAGATCGACAACGCCATCACCCTCAAGACGCCGTCCTGCTTCGAGCCGGTGCTCGACTACGTGGTGGTGAAGATCCCGCGCTTCGCGTTCGAGAAGTTCCCGAAGGCCGACGCGACGCTCGGCGTGCAGATGAAGGCCGTCGGCGAGGTGATGGCGATCGGACGGACGTTCACGCAGGCCTGGCTCAAAGGGTTCCGGGCGCTGGAGAACGACCGTCCGGGCTGGGTCCCGGCTCCGGATCCGGCGGATGACCGGCTTCCCGACGGCGAGGTCGAGTCGCTGAAGGCGGCCATTCGAACCCCCACTCCCGAGAGGCCGTTCCAGATCTACCGCGCTCTCGAGGCGGGGGTGCCGCTGGAGATGATCCACGAGCGCACGCGGATCGATCCCTGGTTCCTGGACCAGCTTCTGCAGATCTGGGAAGCGGCGCGGGAGTTCGCGGAGCTTCCGTCGATCGGCCCGGCCGAGTTGCTCGCCGCGAAGCGGATCGGGTTCGGGGACGCAGAGCTGGCCCGCCTCCGGGGAGTCACCGAAGACGAGATCCGGACTGAGCGGCACGCCCACGGCATCCGCCCCGTGTTCAAGACAGTGGACACGTGCGCGGGGGAATTCCCCGCCGCGACCCCGTACCTGTACTCCACCTACGAGTCCGAGAACGAGTCCGAGCGGAGTGACCGCCGGAAGATGGTGATCCTGGGCAGCGGCCCGAACCGGATCGGCCAGGGTGTGGAGTTCGACTACTGCTGCGTGTCGGCGTCGCTCGCGCTGCGTGAGGTCGGGGTGGAGACGATCATGATCAACTCGAACCCGGAAACGGTCTCCACCGACTTCGACATCTCGGACAAGCTCTACTTCGAGCCTCTGACCCTGGAAGACGTTCTCGAGATCGTCGAGCACGAGAAGCCGGACGGCGTCATCGTGCAGATGGGTGGACAGACGCCGCTTCGACTGGCCCGCAAGCTCCAGGACCTCGGGGTGCCGATCCTCGGGACGAGCGTGGACGCCATCGACCGCGCGGAGGATCGGAAGAGGTTCGAGGCCCTGTGCCGCGAACTCGGGATCGCCTGCCCGGAGGCCGGCACCGCCAGGAGCGTGGCCGAGGCGGTGGAAGTCGCGGAGCGGATCGGCTACCCGGTGCTCGTGCGCCCGAGCTACGTGCTCGGTGGCCGCGGCATGGAGATCGTATACGACCAGGACAAGCTCCGGGAGTACTTCACGGTCGCGGCAAGGGCCTCTCCCGAGCATCCCGTGCTTCTGGACCGGTTCCTGGAGGACGCGTTCGAAGCCGATGTGGACGCGGTGTCCGACGGCGAGACCGTTCTGATCGGCGGAGTCATGCAGCACATCGAGGAGGCGGGGATACACTCGGGGGACTCGGCGTGCGTGCTGCCGCCGTATCTGCTGAGCGACCAGGCCATCTCGGAGATGAAGCTGCACACGCGCGAGTTCGCGAAAGCGCTCGGCGTCCGGGGATTGATCAACGTTCAGTACGCGGTGCACGAAGGCCGGACTTACGTGCTGGAGGTGAACCCGAGGGCGAGCCGCACCGTACCGTTCGTCAGCAAGGCGACCGGAATCCCCCTCGCCCGCGTCGCGGCGCGTGTCCTGGCCGGCGAGCGCCTGGCGGACATGGGCCTGCCGGAAGATCCGGAGGTCCGGGACGTGGCGGTGAAGGAAGCCGTCTTCCCGTTCAACAAGATCCCGGACGCCGATCCACAGCTCGGCCCGGAGATGCGCTCCACGGGAGAAGTGATGGGGTTGGCCGACAGCTTCGGCCTCGCCTTCGCGAAAGCCCAGGTGTCCGCAGACGGATCGCTACCGCTCGAAGGCCGGGTGGTCGTGACGGTGCACGACCGTGACAAGCCGGCCGCCACCCCGATCGTGCGCCGGTTCCACGAGCTGGGATTCGAGATCGTGGCCACTGAGGGTACGGCCCGCTACCTGAGAGGAAGGGGAGTGCCCTGCGAGTCCGTGCTGAAGGTGCACGAGGGGCGGCCCAACATCCTGGACCTTCTGCTGTCGGGCGACATCCAGCTGCTGCTGAACACGCCGCTCGGCAAGCACGCCCAGCAGGACGACTACATGATCCGGAGGGCCGCGATCACCCGTGGCGTGCCCTACACCACCACCCTCTCCGCCGCCTCCGCGGCGACGGACGCGATCATGGCGCTCCGCAGCCGTCGGCTTTCCGTGCGAAGCCTGCAGGAACGCTAGCGGGCACCGGACCGGCGCTGCCCGAACGGACGCCGAGAGAGATCAGGCGGGCAGTTCCACCACGAAGGTGCTTCCGCTGCCTTTCCCTTCGGACTCAGCCCAGATCCGTCCGCCGTGCATCTCGACGATTCGCCGCGCCATCGCGAGGCCTACTCCCGTACCGGGGCTTCGGGGATCGAGCCGCCGGAACACGTCGAACACCCGATCGAGGTCGCCAGGGTCGATCCCGACCCCGTTGTCGCGGACGAAGATGACGTGCTTGCCGCGCCGACGCATCGCGCCGATCTCGAGTCGCGGCTCGCGCTGATCGCCCATGTAGGCCACGGCGTTCTCCACCAGGATGCGGAGGAGCTGCAGCAGACGGATCCGATCGCCGAACACGCCGGGCAGCTCGCCGATCTCCACCTTCACGCTCCTGGCGTCGATCTGGCCGCGGCAGAGGTCGGCGGCTTCCGACGCCAGCACGCCGAGATCCACGGTCTCGAGGACCTCCGGCAGGTGCCCGACCTGCGCCAGCTCCTGCAGGTTCTCCAGCATCTCGCGCAGGTGAAGCACGGCCGAATGTGCCCGATGGACGTCCGCGTCCAGCGCCGGGTCGCTGTCCTGAAGGCGTGAATTCAATCGCTGCAGCCCCCCGGCGACGGCCGCCAGCGGACCCTCGAGCTCCTGCGAGACGGAAGCCGCCATCCTCTCCAGCTCCTCGTTCGTCGCCTCGAGCTCGGAAATCAGGCGGGCGCGGTCCAGTTCGGCCTGCCGGCGAGCCGTCACGTCGCGTACGCCGCCGACCGCGTTGATCGTGCCGTTGCCGGCCTCGAGGGGGCGAGCGTAGTCGCGTACCCACCGAACTTCGCCGCTGCGGGTGACGATCCGGTACTCGGCAATGTCCGTCCGTCCCTTGAGCAGGGCGGCCAGGTGAGAGCGCAGCCCGGCCTGGTCATCCGGATGAACCAGACCGAACCAGCCGAGCCTCTCATCCAGGTCGGCGGCTCCGTATCCGACGACACGGGCCGAGTCCATGTTGGTCCAGAGAAGCTCGGACTCTCCGTCCGGCCGGATTCGCAACGAGTACGCCCAGTCGGAAACGACCTCCGAGATGGCGCGATACCGCTCCTCCGCTGCGAGGAGCTCCTCGAGCGCGCTCGTGGAGCCAGCTTCCGGGAGCGGTGAGTCGCCGGTCCGTGCCTGGTCTGCAGTCACCTGTTTCATCACGCGACACCGGGATGGTGGATCCGTCGCTTCGCGGCGCCGGGGTCGGCCGGGGGAGCCTGCGGCGTCCATGCCTCGTGCCATCCCGAGCAAGATTGAAACCGAAACCGCGCAGCGGACGAGGATCGTCGTGTCGGTCGGCGGCGTGAAGGGCTCGTTGAGGGTCGGCGCACGCTTCTGCGCTCGCCTAACGACTTCTCCCCATATCAGATAGCGTTGCTGCGGGGTAGCTGCTCGATCGGAGGGCGTTTCGACGAATTCGATCGGGCCGGCAGTCACGAATGGCCTTGAAAGGGAACCGGGCGAGCCGTTCGCATCGTCAAATTGGCCCAAAAAAGGACAGCGGATCGCGATGTGGGGTCCAGGGCGGTTGTGAGAAGCGAGACCCCCGACTACGGTCCATTCATGTCAGGGCGCTTTCTTGGACCGCTCCAGGCCGTGCTCGTGTGCTGCGCGGCCGCCGTCCCGCCGCTCGGAACACCCGAACCCTGCTACGCGCAGGGAACGATCCGGCTGCAGCTGGACGGCGTCACCGGCGACTGGCAGGAGTACAGTCACCGCACCGACCTTCTCATCGACTTCCCGGACGACCTCGGCGGTCCCGCGACGACCCGCACGACGATTCGGCTTCGGCAAGTCGTGGATGATGTCTCGCCGGAGGCGATCACGTTCGCCACCACGCTGGTGGAGGTCTCCCTGGACGTCCGGCCTCCCCCGCCCGAGCTGCCGGACCTGTCCGGCATCCAGGGAATCGAGTTCCGGCTCATCTCGAGTCGTTCCGGACGCACCCTGAGCCTGCAGCTGGCGGGTCAGGAGGCGGAGGCCGGCTCCGGACTCGTGGAACAGGTCGAGAACTGGCTCGAAGATCTCGGCTTTCCGCGGCTGCCCGACCGCGCCGTGGCGATCGGGGACGAGTGGTCGGAAGCGAAGCCCGTTCCCGCCGCCGCGCTTGGCCTGGCGGTCGACTTCGACGTCCTGCAGACCCGAACCGTACGTCTCACTGAAGTGCGGTCGGTCGGAGGCAAGCGGGTCGCGTTCCTGGCGGTCCGGACGGTGTGGGAGCCGGCGCCCGACCGGGTCGGGGCGGGCGGCGGCGTGGTCTCGCTGCGGGGCGCCGCCGACCAGACCGTACGGTTCGATCTGGAACTCGGACGGTTTCTCGGCGGCACGGGAACGAGCCAGCTGGAGCTCGTGCTGACACCGGAAGGCGGATCGCAGTACGTCGCGGTATACGCCGAAGGGCGACAGATCACCGGTCTCACGGCCTCGGGCGGGCCCGGCGTCAGGGAATAGCCCGGCCTCGCAGGTCGAGGAGCTTTTCACCTCGCTCGGCGGTCGCTTGCGCTTCTTCCGTTCTGCCGAGGTGATCCAGGGCGGCGGCCAGGGCGATGTGAGCGATGTAGTACTGCGCCGGGATGCTCGCCCTCGTGGAAGGCTCGGGCCACAGGTCCCAGTCGAACAGGTAGTCGAGCCGAAACACGTCCCAGAGCAATTCGTCGGTACGACTCACATCGACCCACCGGATGATGAACTGGGGATCGAGCATGACGATGTTGTCCGTCGGCTCGATGTTCTCCGCCAGCTTGTGAGCCAGTCCCTGCCGGATGAGATGGGGACCCAGGTTCCAGACTTCGTACACGGGCGGTGCGGTGGCCGCGAAGTAGATCGGACGGTCACCCAGCGCCTCCTGGACGATGTAGTAGACCAGGAAGTCCGGGTGCATCAGGAACGTCTCCTGGTCGAACTGGATCGAGATGTTCGGCGTGAACGGAACCACCGTCCCCGCGGCAACCGGCTGGTACAGCGGCAGCGCGTCGATCTCCTCGTCCGTCCGCGAGTGAACCGGTCGCGTCGGAGGCGAGCCGTCCCAGTCCTTGTAGAGGTCGATCGCGTGCTCCCGGTCGAATGGCCTCTGGCACGTGACGACGGTCGGCGTGGCCAGCGGATCGACTCCCTCCGGACAGGGCTTCGTCATCTCGCGCAGCTGCTTCGGATACCACTTCGTGCCGAGGTAGGAGTGCACGATGACGGTCACGTCACGCCGGATTCCCTCCACTTCCTGCAGATACCAGAGCGGGAACGTGTCGTTGTCCCCGTTCGTGAACACGACTCCGTACGGCTCGATCGACTGCAGGAGGTTCCAGGCCCAGTCGCGCGCCGAGTAGTCGCCCCGTCGGTCCGCCAGGGCGAAGTTGAAGATCAGCGGCAGAAACGCGATGCCGAGAAGGGGCGAGGCGAGACGCAGACCGCGTGTCGGGTCTCCCTCCCTCGCCAGGCGCTCGCCGATCCACCTCCAGGCCGTCGCGATGCCCATCCCGGCGTACAGCCCCCACACGTTGAAGCTGAACACGTAGAAGTAGTCGCGCTCGCGAACCTCCCTGCTGTCGAGCGGCACGTCGCCGTATGTGCTGTATCCGTATCTGAAATTCAGGTAGAAGATCAGGAGGATCGTGATCGTGGCGAGAAACGTCACGAAGTACACGAAGCTGTCCATGTCTCCACGCGCGTGCCGGACCAGGCCCACGATCCCCAGAGCGAGGAAAAGCACCGTGACCAGTCCCCGAACGCTGATCGGCAGCGTGCGGGCCCACTGCCAGTCGAAGTACTGCCAGTACATCGCGAACTGGGCCTTCCGCGGAGATTGTTCCTCCGTCCACGGTGGCTTCTGGTATTGTTCCCGGGCGATCGAGGAGGCCAGCTTGGTACACTTCACCGCCAGCTTCTTCTCGCCGAATCCGGTCTCGTACTCCTTCGGGATCACCGCGTCGATGATCCGGTTGTGGCGCGCCCCGTCCTCACCGGTCACCACGCACTCCGGATCCGCCTCGTCGATGATCGGGTTCTGCGCCGACCGGATCGGAACGAACAGGAGCTGGACCGAAAAGCCGATCAGGAGGAACAGCGTGCCTG
>CANPVW010000061.1 GCA_947581745.1 Candidatus Benthicola azotiphorus | reverse complement strand
CACGTGCAGGGAGGGTACAGCCTGTGGGGCGCTTTCGACGTTCTGGCTCGCTACGACTCGTTCACGCCCGCCGCCGGCCTCGGCGTGGAGCCTCAGCGCACCGAGTTCCTGGTGTTCGGTCTCAACGTGAATCCCGGCTTCAACGCGAAGTTCGGGATGCAGTACGCGATCGGGATCGATGACAGCCTCGTGGGGGTGTCGCAGGCGATCGATCGGACGAACACCGCCCCGGGCCTGGCCGACGGACAGTTCCTGCTCAACCTGCAGCTGGCGTTCTAGGTCCGCCGGCGCCTCTCCGGCCGGTCAGGCTGAGCTTTCGGCGGCCTCCGGGCCTCCGTGCCGCACCGTCGTGCCGCGCACCATGAAGATCACGTCCTCGGATATGTTGGTCGCGAGGTCGGCTATGCGCTCGATGTTACGACTGATCAGGATCACCTGCAGGCAGGCCGACAGGCTTCCTTCGAGCATGTGCGTGAGCATGATCCTGAACACGGATTCGTGAAGCCGGTCCACCCGGTCGTCTTCCTTCATCACCGCATCGGCCTCTTCGGCGCTCCGGTGGACGAGAGCATCGAGCGCCCGTCGCAACATCGCGCGCGCGATCCGGCTCATCTCGTCGAGCTCCGGCGGACGGGGGGGACGTTCATTTGACTCGCGCAAGCGGACCGCCGCCTCGGCGATGTTCACGGCGTGGTCCCCGATGCGCTCGAGGTCGGTGTTCACCTTGAGCACCGTGACGAGCAGGCGCAGGTCGCTCGCCATCGGCTGATGGAGTGCGAAGAGCTCGATGCACTCTTCCTCGACCCCCACCTCCTCGGCATCGACCTCCCCGTCGGCAGCGTAGATCTCATCGATCGTTCTCTCGCCCTTGCCCATCGCCATGGACACGGATTCGTCGACCATCGTCTCGACCTTGTGCGACATTCCGAGGAGTCGCTGTTCGAGACCCGCCAGACGCTCGTCAAAGTGCTTGTGTGGCATGCTTCTCCCTCACTCGGTCAGCCGAATCGACCCGTGATGTATTGTTCCGTGCGCACTTCAGAAGGATTCGTGAACAGACGCTCCGTGTCCCCGTACTCGATCAGCTCGCCCAGGTACAGGAAGGCCGTGTAGTCGCTTACCCGCGCTGCCTGCTGCATGTTGTGGGTCACGATGACGATCGTATAATCCTTCTTCAAGTCGCCCATCAGGTCCTCGATCTTCCCGGTGGCGATCGGATCGAGCGCGCTCGCCGGCTCATCCATCAGCAGAATCTCCGGCTCGACGGCCAGGGCGCGGGCGATGCACAGCCGTTGCTGCTGACCGCCGGACAGCCCGAGGGCGCTCTCCTGCAGCCGGTCCTTGACCTCGTCCCACAGCGCGGCCGACCGGAGTGACCGCTCGACCTGCTCGTCCAGGTTTCCGCGAAACCCGTTGATCCTGAGGCCGAAAGCGATGTTGTCGTAGATGGACTTGGGGAAGGGATTCGGTTTCTGGAACACCATTCCGATTCGCCGCCTGACCTCCACCGGGTCGACGTCGGGAGCGTACAGGTTCGTGCCCCGGAACAGGACCTCCCCCTCGATCCGGGCCACCGGGATCAGGTCGTTCATCCGGTTGAAGCACCTGAGGAACGTGCTCTTTCCACAGCCCGAGGGTCCGATGAAAGCCGTAACCCGGTTGCGCGGGATCGTGAGCGAGATCTCCCTCACCGCCGGCACCGCGCCGTAAAGCACGCTCAGGGAGCGGGTCTCGAGAGCGACGTCTGATCCGCCGTGATTCGGGTTCGCGAGGTCTTCCAGGGCCATCGTTCTAGAACCGTTTCTGGTACTTGTTGCGCAGCAGAATGGCGGCCGCGTTCATCAACAGCAGCACGACGAGCAGGACGATGATCGCGGCCGCCGCCAGGTCGTGGAACTCGGCCTGCGGCTTCGCCGTCCAGTTGAAGATCTGGATCGGCAGCACGGTGAACGGATCCATCGGACTCGTAGGGGCGAACGCGATGAATGTAAGCGCCCCGATCATGATGAGCGGCGCCGTCTCGCCGATCGAACGGGACAATGAGAGAATTGTCCCCGTGAGGATTCCAGGGAGAGCGACGGGGAGTACCTGGTGGCGGATCGTCTGCCACCTCGTGGCTCCCACGCCGTACGAAGCCTCCCGCAGCGAATTGGGGACCGCCCTGAGCGCTTCCTGCGATGCGATGATCACCACCGGCAGGGCGAGGAGAGCGAGGGTCGCGGCTCCCGCCAGCACGCTGCGTCCGAAGCCCAGGAACCGGACGAATATGGCCAGACCCAGGATGCCGTAGACGATCGACGGTACGCCGGCCAGATTCGCGATGTTGGTCTGCAGCAGCCTCGTGAGCCAGCCGCGCGGCGCGTATTCCTCGAGATAGATCGCCGCTCCGACGCCCAGCGGAAAGCTGATGCCAGCCGTGAGAGCCATCATCCAGAGGGATCCGAGGATCGCCGACTTGATTCCGGCCCGCTCCGGAATACGGGACGGGTACCGGGTGAGGAAGTCCACTGACAGCCAGGACCACCCGTCGCGCGCCACGTCAACGATCAGGATGGCGAGAACCGCGATGCTGAAACCGATCGACGCGAGACAGGCCACGCGGAAGATGAGGCCAGCACGCCGCCGTCTCTCGCGGGCCGGATGGAACCTCTCCTCGCTCATTCGTACTCCTCGCGGAACCGGCGCGTGATGCGCTGGCTGAGCAGGTTCATGACGAGGGTGATGAGGAACAGGACGAGTCCGACGGCGAAGATCGTTCGATACTCCAGAGTGCCGTGGGGCGTTTCGCCCAGACTCACCTGGACGATGTACGCGGTCATCGTCTGAATGCTCTCGAGGAAGTTGAGCGTCATCTTCGGCGTGGCGCCGGCCGCCAGCGTTACCGCCATCGTCTCGCCGACAGCGCGTGAGATCGCGAGGATGAACGACGCCACGATGCCCGACAGGGCCGAGGGCACCACGACGCGGGTGGAGACCTCGAACTTGGTGGCTCCGAGCCCGTACGCCGCTTCCCTGAGCGACAGCGGCACGGCGTTCAGCGCGTCCTCGGAAAGCGAGGCGACCATCGGGATGATCATGATTCCGACGACGATCGCACCGCTTGCCGCGTTGAAGATGCCGGTGCCGGGGAAGGCCATCCGGATGAGCGGAGTCACGAACGTGAGGGCGAAGTAGCCGTATACGACGGTCGGGATGCCCGCCAGCACCTCCAGGATCGGCTTGATCACGGCCCTCGTCCTCGGCGCGGCATACTCGCTGAGGTAGATGGCGCTGGTGAGCCCCACCGGGAGCGCGACCAGCATGGAGCCGGCCGCGATGAGCAGCGTGCCGTTCAGCAGCGGGAGGATGCCGAAGTGCTGTTCGGAGTACATCGGGGACCACCGGGTTCCCGTGAGGAACTCTGCAATCGGCACCTCGCGGAAGAAGCCCGCGGACTCCGTTACCAGGACCACGACGATGCCGACGGTAGTGAGTACCGAGATGAGACCGCATCCGAACAGGAGGGCCGCGATGAGGCGCTCTCCCCAACGGCGACCCATCCGGTAGCCCAGGTCGAGCGCTGCCGGGGATCGGAGAGCCCCCCCGGCGGGGGGGGCTGATCCCGGCCCTGAGGTTATCGCGGCCTCGGAGTGGGTCATGCCTGAAGCTCCGGCTTCTACATCTCCGGGGGCAAGCCCCCGAGAGACTCCTCGTAGCGATCCGCGGCCAGCGGCACGTAGCCCACTTCGGGCACGAGCGTCGCAGCGTTGTCCAGGTAGAACTTCACGAACGCCCGCACCTGCGGCTTCGCCAGGGCCTCGGGCTTCACGTAGATGAACATCGGGCGCGACAACGGAGAGTAGGTGCCGTCTTCGATCGTCTCGCGGGACGGCAGCACGCATCCGCTGCCGCTGTCCACGGCGACGGCCCCGAGTCGGTCCGAGCTCTCCTCGTAGTAGGCGAACCCGAAGTAGCCGAGCGACCCGGCGTCCCCCTCGACGCCCACCACGAGCACGTTGTCGTCGGCGCTCGCCGTGTAGTCGTCGCGACTCGCGTCCTCCTGCCCGACGATGGCCTCAGTAAAGTAGTCGAACGTCCCGGAATCAGTGTCGGGACCGTACAGCACGATCTCCTCGTCGGGCCAGTCGGGTCGGATCTGGCTCCAGCGCTGCACGGTGCTGCCAGGCTGCCAGAGGCGCGCCAGCTCGTCCACCGTCATGCAGACCGCCCAATCGTTGCTCGGGTTTCGCACCACCGTGAGACCATCCCAGGCGACCGGAATCTCCATCGGCTCGATGCCGTTCGCGGCGCACGCTTCGATCTCGGACGGCTTGATGGGGCGCGACGCGTCGCTGATGTCGGTCTCTCCGGCGCAGAACTTCTTGAACCCGCCGCCCGTGCCCGAAATGCCGACCGTGACGCGAACGCCCGGGTTGGCGATCTGAAACTCCTCGGCCATCGCCTCTGAGATCGGGAACACGGTGCTCGAACCGTCGATCGCGACCATGCCGCTCAGCGCCATCGTGTCCGCTTCCCCTTCGCCGCCTCCGCACCCGGCGGCGAGCAGCAGCGGCGCCAGGGCGAGCAGCGTCCGTGTCAGATTCTTGGCGTACATCCTGTCTCCTCGCTCGTGTTGATCCGCTGGATCAGAAATGGAACTGCACGCGGGCCTTGAATGAATTCTCGCCCCGCAGCGCATCGCTTGTCGGGTTCGCGAAGTCCCAGTTCAGGGCCAGCTTGTTACGCTTGTAGAAGAAGATCTGCACTCCCGGGGTGAACCCCCACACCTCGTTCTGATCGAGATCCGTATTGCCATCGGCCCACGTGACGCGGAAGACCGGCTCGAGGGCCATGTTCCCGCTGCCGACCGCGAACTTCCAGGATACGATCGCCTGCCAGGTCGCCATGCTCGCGAACTCATCGCCCGCCTCCAGGTCGATGATGCCTCCCGCCTGGTTCTGCAGCGGGTTGTCTCCGATCACGAAGCCGAGCTGCGCGTGCGGCCCGAGTCCGAAGTCCCCCCACTCGGCGTACAGCTCGTAGTTGTAGTAATACCTGGACTGCATCCCTTCAGTGACGGACTCGTACGAAGCATCCGTGGCGGCCGCCGCGGCCGCGACTTTGAGCTGCTTCGGTCCGGCGTCGAACTCCAGCTGGCCGCGACCGATGAACTGCTTGGAGGAGTTGGAGTCCTGGAACTTGAGGTCGGAATTACCGGTGAAACCGCCCACCCAATAGCTGAACAGGCCGTTATCCGTCGACCCGCTGAGCTCGACGCCCACGTCGCGGTCGGAGAGGTCGAACAGTGTCGTGAAACCCGTGAGCGACGGGGCGATCACCGTCTCCAGCCCGCGGATCGCGATCTCCCGCTCCACCGTGAGCGTCTCCGTCGATGAGACGAGCACGAAGCCGTCGAACGGCCGCTTGAAATGACCTGCCTTGAGCCTGAAGGCCTTGCTGAAGGTGAACCTCCCCCACGCGTCCTTGAGGCTGAGCTTGTCGACCTTGTTGTAGTCCGGCTGGATCCTGAAATCGATCATGTCGTTGATCTTCCCGCTCACCGTCAGCCGCACCCGCCGGAGGAACAGGTCGGACGCCGGCACCTGCTCGGCGCAGGCCGAGTCATCGGGGATCGGAAACTCGCTGCACGAGCTGGTTCCCGCCTGAACCTGCACCCGTCCGTTGAAGGTCAGCTCCAGGGCACTCGTCTTGAACTGCGCGTCATCCTTGTTCTGTTCCTGCGCTTCCAGCGGCGCGGCGAACGCCAGCGTCGCCACGAGAACGGCCCCACCCAGGACCCGCCTCATCTCCCGCCTCCTGTGGAAAGGAAGGCCCGCAACCGGGATGTTCACGGCGGTGCTGGCCGCCGTTGCGCGATCGATCTGCCAGGGGTGGCAGCCTCTGATCGATGCGCTTACGGACCGAATCGACAAAACATGAAGCGAAAGCGTCAATCTAG
Organism: Candidatus Benthicola azotiphorus; assembly: GCA_947581745.1. Classification (GTDB taxonomy): domain Bacteria; phylum Gemmatimonadota; class Gemmatimonadetes; order Palauibacterales; family Palauibacteraceae; genus Benthicola; species Benthicola azotiphorus. Next base: position 11,023 of record CANPVW010000061.1, on the reverse strand, counting down.
AGTAAAGATCTTGTAACAACGGTGTAACGACCAGCGCCCCGGAGGCGGTAAGCCCCGGCCCGGGAGGGGAGATGGGGCGGAGTCCGCGGAGGCACGCGAACACCGCCCCGGTGGGATCCTGCGAAGCCGCGCGTCCGCAGACGATCAGCTCACGGCTTCGGTAATGGGGTGGAGCAGTCCGTCATGTCGCGATCTATGTCCGAAGGTCGACCTTCCGACCGGGTTGCTCACGAAGTTGTCCGGGACCGGCACATCCTGATGCAACGCTAACTTCGGAGCGTACTGTCAGCGTTTGATCAGGGGAGTGTAACGGCTGTGAAACGGGTGGAAGAAAGGGAGATTGAAGCCTGACCGTCCTCAGGCAGAATTGTCAGCCGGAAGGAGAAACCATACCCGCGTGCCCTCTCCGACTTCACTCTCGATGCCGATGTCGCCGCCGTGCGCCGCCACGAGGTGCTTGACGATCGACAGACCGAGGCCCGTTCCCCCGGCCTCCCGGGATCTGGCGGCATCGACTCGATAGAAACGCTCGAAGACGCGTTCGAGGTGGTCGGTCGGAATGCCGGAACCCGCGTCGGCGACGACGATGCGGACACCGCCTTTCTCGGGAGCCGCAGATACGGTGACCGATGTTCCCGGCGGGCCGTAGCGGAGCGCGTTGTCGAGCAGGTTGCGGAGGATCTGGCGCAGCGCGTTCGGGTCCGCCTGCACTTTGAGGTCGACGGGCACTTCCAGCGCGAGATCCACGCCCGTTTCCTCCGGCCGGCGATCGAAGGTCGTCCACACGTCCCGGGCGACCGCGGCGAGATCCAGCGTCATGGGCTCCGGAGTCCACGCTCCGCTCTCGATGCGCGACAGGTCGAGAAGATCATCCACGAGGGCCTGCATGCGGCGGGAGTTCACGACGATGCGGTTCGCGAATCCGCGCGGACCCTCCGGCACTTCATCGTTCTCGTAGATCGCCTCCGCGAAGCCGAGCACGTTGGTGAGGGGAGTCTTGAGTTCGTGAGAAACGTTGGCGACGAAATCGCGTCGGACGCCCTCGAGCCGCCGGGTGAGCGTCAGATCGCGGAGAACGACCAGCGCCCCGCGGGAGTCGGGGTGCGCCGACAACAGCAGCGTCCGGCTCCCATGCGTGGACTCGTTGGTCGCCGCATCGCCCGCCAGCGCCGCGCGGACCGCGGCCAGGTTCGCTGGATCCCTGAACAGACTGCGGATGCGCTCGCCCGTCAGATTCGAGCGCCCGATCCAGCTCTCGAAAGCGCTGTTCGCTCGCACGATCACACCTTCGCGATCCACCTGGGCGACGCCGTCCTGAAGTTCGTTGAACATTCCCGTCAGGTCGGCAGCCTCGCGGCTGAGTCCCGCCGTCCGCTCCTCGATCCGGGTCGCCGCCTCGTCCACGCTCCGCCCGATCGAGGCCAGAGCGCCGCCCCCTTCGAAAGCGGCGCGCCGGCCCGCCTCTCCTCTGCCCAGCGCCGCCAGCGTGTCCTGGATACGCGTCACGGGGCGCGACCAGAAGCCCGCCAGCCGGCGCCCGAGCAACGCCATGAGAAGCAGGGTCACCAGGCCTCCCGCCAGGACCCACTGGCGGCTTCGGGTGACCAGGGCATCGGCCCGGGCCAGCGGGGCCGACACGCGAAGGACCCCTCTCGGATCCGGCAGGGCGACGTACAGGAGCCGCAGAGAGACGGTCTCGCTCGGGCGGATCGCCGTTCCCACCGAACCGCTGAGTGCTGCGGCGACCTCCGGGCGCGTGGCGTGGTTCTCCACCAGCGGGAGTCTATCCAGGCCGACCTCCGAGTCACCGATGACCACTCCCGCCCGGTCGATGAACGTGATGCGCGAGCCGGACGCCTCGCCGTACGCGTCGGCGAGCGAATCGGAGAAGGCCTGATCCTTGATCGAGGTCTGGACCAGCCTGGCCTGACGTTCCAGGGAGGCTTCGAGCTCCCGCTCGAGGCGCGGACGGAGGTCCGCCTCCGTCCACCACAGGAAGAGGGCGAACGGGATGGTCAGGGTCGCGAGGATGAGGATCGTGGCCCTGGAAGCCGGCCGCATAGGCTTCACTCGGGTCCCCGGAACCGGTATCCGACGCCGCGCACGGTCTCCAGCATGTCGCCGGCCGCTCCGAGCTTCGCCCGGAGCCGTGCCACGTGCATGTCCACCGTCCGCGTCTCGATCTGGGCTTCCGTCTTCCAGGCCGCCTGGAGGAGCTGCCGCCGGGACTGTACGCGACCCCGCCGTTCCATGAACACTTCCAGGAGCCGGTACTCCAGCGGCGTCAGGTCCATCTCCTCGCCGTCCGCGAAAGCGCGGTGCGACTCGCGGTCCAGCTCCACGCCGGACACCCGCAGGGTGCGGGATTGGGACACCGGCTCGGCCCGGCTTCTCCGCAGCAGTGCCTTGACCCTGAGCGCCAGCTCACGGGCGCTGAACGGCTTCGTCACGTAGTCGTCGGCGCCGAACTCGAAACCCCGGATTCGCTCTTCCTCTTCCCTGCGCGCCGTCAACAGGAGGATGGGAACGCTGGCGGTTCGCTCGTGACGCCGGAGCGTCTCGAGTACCTCGTAACCATCCACGACGGGGAGCATCAGGTCGAGCACGAGCAAGTCCGGCGGATCGTCGACGGCGGCGGCGATCGCGGACTGTCCGTTGACCGCGGTGCTGACCCGAAATCCCTCACGGCTCAGCTGATACACCAGAATGCTGAGGATATCCGGCTCATCATCGACGACGAGGATGCGTTCTTCCGCCACGTATTCAGTCCGAGGTCAGGGCGGCGAGGAACTGGCGGAGGGTCGAGGCCGGCAGCTCGGAGGCTCTCCGGACCAGTTCCTGCTCGGTGTTCTCCAGCAGGATGGCGTCGGTGTCGTACCGCTCTTCACCTCGCCGGAAGGAGATTCGGCCCCTGCACAGATCGGAGGCAGATCGCTCCGCCACGACCACGATGCTCCACGTGTCGTCGTGATCGTGGAGGGTACCGACCTCGAATTCTCGGGTGGCTGTGTCCCAGATCTGGAGCTGCGGCGGGTCGCCGTTCCTCTTCCCGGATTCGTTCATCGGTCGTGATCCTCCTCCAGGTCCTGGTCCGTCCCCTCCGATTCCCACAATCCCAGCAGGTAGGGGTCGTATCTCTCCGGGTGCTCGCCGTACTCCGTGGTCCACGTCTCGAAATCGGGCAACGGCACGCTGACCTGAAGCTTACGCGTGACCAGCTGCATCATCGACTGGAAGCTGAGCGCGCCGGCCGTGAGACCCGCCTCACGCGCCGCTTCTTCCATGATCTGATACGTTCTCTCGTCGGTGAGAGAGAGGAAGACTTCGGAGATACGGGCCGAGCAGTAGTCGAGGTACTTGGCCAGCAGGACGGGGTCCGCCTCCGCCCGGTGCTCCGCGGCCGCGGAAGCACTGAATCGTTCCTTACCGGAATTCTGCCCCACGTTCCCTATCGCCCGCGGCTCACTTTCGAGACATCAGCGCGTGGTCCTGGCTCCCAACGCGAAATACCGAGGGGCGGCGGGACCGTCAAGCGTTGCGGGACGGGTGGTGCAGGCCTTCAGGATCGACCGAGCGGAAGCGCCGGGTCCGTCGAGCGTAGCAGTTCCCGGTAGACCGCGCGCCGTACGAGGCCATACCGGATCAGTCGATTCAGATATTCGGGATCCCGGTCGCGAACCTCCTCGACCGAGTCCGCCATCTCCTCAGGGAGACGAAGCACGAGTTCGACGGACCGCGTTTCTGACATCTGGGCGCACCTGTACCGAAAGTCGCGAAAACTTGAATCTGGGAAGCCCTGATCCGGCGCACGTCCTGCCGGCGTCTGCCGCCGGCCGGTTCACCGAATTCCGGTGAGCCCAGTCTATCCCTCGCTGAGGCTTCGAGCAAGTCGCCACCACGCTTGAATCGCAAGCATATGTGCCCGTAAGTAATTGACTGACATTCAGATATCTTCAATGTAGAAAAGTGGCTTCCTGCTGTGGATTGTATGTGAAAACCGCGACTGTCCGGTTCCCGTCAAACCGCCGGATCTCCATGTGAGATCGCATGAAACCGGCCTCCTCCTTCGCTCGGCCCGAGCACCGTGGGGCAGTCGAGTTTTTGAAAACCTCGGACGCCGACAGTGATCACGTAACAAGGCTGTTACGGAACCCGTACGTCCCCGTTACTCCTGCCGTACCCGCACTTCACACTCGTGATCGATCATGGCGTCGAGGATAGAGTTCGCCCGCGGTCGCGTTCGCGACCGCTCATTCCAATTGCTGACGCGACGGTGACAAGATGAGGCTCAAGTACCGCGTCACACTGGCCGGGCTCCTCACCCTTCTCGGGTCCGGTCTGGGGCAGGTGGCGCACGCACAGGAAGGCACGGGCAGGATCGCGGGTCGTGTGATCGACTCGAGGACTGCCGCAGGACTCTCGAACGTCCAGGTGGCGGTTCGGGAGCTGAACAGGATGACCCTCACCGATCTCGAGGGTCGGTTCTACTTCGACGGAGTACCGGCTGGAGAGCACGAGATTCGCGTGAGCATGCTGGGCTACGCTCCCAAGATCGTCGGCCAGCTGACCGTCCGGGCGAGCCTGACGGAATCGCTGAACGTATCGCTGGAACAGACGGCGATCGAAGTCGAGGCCCTTGCCGTGACGGCGAAGATGGAAGCCGGTGCGACGGCCGCGCTGCTAGACGAGCAGAAGAACGCGATCGCAGTCACGGAGGCGATCGGCCAGCAGGAGATCGCCCGGTCGCCCGATTCCGATGCGGCCGAGGTCGCCACGCGCGTGAGCGGCGTGACCGTGTCTCAGGGCCGCTATGTCTACATCCGCGGGCTCGGGGAGCGGTACAGCCAGACCTCGATCAACGGCTCTCCGATTCCGAGTCCCGAGCCCGAGAAGGAAGTCGTACCGCTCGACCTGTTTCCCGCGGAATTCCTCGCCAGTCTCACCACCCAGAAGACGTATACGCCGGACCGGCCGGGAGAATTCAGCGGCGGCTCCGTGGACATCGCGAACAGGGAGTTCCCGGATCGGTTCACCTGGAAGATGAGCGTCGGATCGACGGTGAACACGATGAGCCAGTTCCAGGACAACTACCTGCAGTACAAGGGCGGTGGGAAGGACTGGCTGGGCACCGACGATGGGACGCGCGCCATCCCGAGCGCGGTTCAGGCCGCCGGATACGGGATCAAGGGAGATCGGCTTCCGAGCAGTGATCCCAACGCGATCCTCGCGGCGGGCGTCGAGTTCGCGAATCAGCTGCCGCAGTTCGCCCCCACCGAGGGGACGACGCCCGCGAACCTGGACCTGGGGGCTTCCGTCGGTGACCGGACCTCCCTGTTCGGTCGAGACTTCGGCTATTTCGTGGCAGGGACGTACGGCTCCCAGTACCTGGTCAGCGACGAGGAGGAGGAGCGGAAGTGGCGGGCCTCGGCGTTCGACCCGGAGTTCGCGGACCGGGCGGCGCCGAACGTGGATTACAGCTTCGTTCGGGGCCTGCACAAGGTGGCGTGGGGTGGCGTCTCGAATCTCAGCTACCTGCTCACGCCCTCCAACCAGATCAATCTGCAGGGCCTTTACAACCGGAACAGCGACAACGAGTCGAGGGACCTCCTCGGCACCAATACCGAGGACCTGGGCGGCCAGGCGTACGGCGAGCGTCTTCGGTTCCAGGAGCGGGATCTCCTGTGGGGGCAGCTGTCCGGCAAGCACGAGATCGTGGGCCTCAACTCACGCATCGACTGGCGCATGTCGGGGGCCCGTGCCACGCGGGACGAGCCCGGACTGCGCGAGACCATCTACACGCGCGCCATCGGTTCCGACGGCCCGTTCTACCTGGACAACAACACGGGGGAGAGCGGCCGCTACTTCTATACGGAGCTCGTGGACGACGACTTCAGCGGCGCCCTGGACTACAGCTTCAACTTCGGCGCGTGGGAGAGCCCGGCCACCCTGAAGGTCGGGGGAGCCGGCCGATGGCGGGACCGGGACTTCGCGGCCCGCCGGTACCGTTGGAACTTCCGCTCGGGGATCACCAGCCTCGACAGCGTGATCGCCAACGGGACGATCGTCGGCGGCAACCCGCAAAACAACATGGAGCTGCAGCTCCGCGACATCGTCGAGAACGGCGACCAGTACGTGGCCGACGAGAAGACGTACGCCGCCTACGGGATGCTCGAGATCCCGCTCGGCTCGAAGCTGCGGGCGGTGGCCGGCGCCCGCGTCGAGTGGTACAACCTGAAGCTGGACAGCCCGATCCAGGCCGAGCTCCAGACACTCTCCAGCCTCGAGCAGACCAACGTCCTGCCCTCGCTCAGCCTGACCTACGCGCTGAATCCGGTGATGAACCTGCGCCTCGCGGGAAGCCGGACGCTGGATCGTCCGGAATTCAGGGAGCTGGCGCCGTTTCAGTTCACGGAGGCGTCCAGCCTGAGGCAGCTGTCCGGGAACCCTGATCTCCAGATCGCCGACATCTACAACGCGGACGCCAAGTGGGAGTGGTTCCCGAATCCCGGCGAAGTGATCTCCGTAGGCGCGTTCTACAAGTACCTGGACCAACCGATCGAGCAGGTGTACTTCGCCGCCGCCTCGTCGCTGTATTCGTTCCAGAACGCGGAGAGCGGATACCTGTACGGCGCCGAGCTGTCGCTCCGGAAGCGCCTCCCGTTCAGCGATTTCTGGAACCACTTCACCGTGGGCGCCGGATTCAGCCTGATCCAATCTCAAGTCACGGTCATCCCAGGGTCAGGCTTCGATCCGACCAACCTCCAGAGGCCGTTGCAGGGCCAATCTCCTTACACGGTCAACGCCAACCTCCAGTGGCAGTCCACCGGGGGCGCGACGGAGCTCGGCGCCTACTACGGCGTGTTCGGCCGACGCATCGAGGCGGCCGGCGGGTCCGGAGTGCCGGACATCAGGGAAGATTCGCGGCACGTGATCGATCTCACGTGGCGGCAAGGCGTCTACCGGAATCTCAGCCTGAAGCTCAAGGTCGAGAACCTCCTGGACCAGCCGTACCAGTGGAGCCAGGAGGCCAACGGGATCCAGCGGATGCAGAGGCGATATCGGGTCGGCCAGAGCATATCACTCGGGCTTACCTACGGGTCGTAGACAGGCTTTACCCCGGGGGGCGGGGGATCCGTCCCGGAAACACCTAATCCTACGAGGATGAACATGAACTGGAGGAAGTTCTCAGGTCTTCTGCCCCTGCTGGCGGCGATCGCGCTCGCGACGGGGTGCAGCAATGACAACAACGATCCGACCAATCCGGTCACGGCGCCGAGCGCACCGACGGGCGTGACGGCGAGCGTCAACGGAACCAGCGTCGCCATCGCCTGGACGCCGGGCAGCGGAGCCACCTCGCAGGTCGTGTCGGTGACGGACGTCGCCGGCGTCGAGGCGGATCGGACCCAGACGTTCAACAACAACACGGCCAATTCGGCGCAGTTCGACAACTCGACGGCCGGCAATTCGTACGCCGCCCAGGTGACGGCCGTGAACACCGCCGGCAACGCGGGCAGTAACGTGGCGGTGTTCCAGATCACCGAGGAAGAGCCGACGTCGGTGGTGGTCACGGGCGTCATCAGCGCCAACACCACGTGGACGGCGGACAAGACGTATATCCTCGACGGACCGGTGTTCGTAGGGGTGGACTGCGGGACCGACCCGGCGAGTCCGCTCGCCAGCTGCATCGCGGCGAACCTCACGATCGAACCGGGCACCACGATCACCGGCAAGAAGACCCCGACGGATTCCAATGCCCGTGCCAGCTTCCTGGTCGTGAATCGCGGTTCGAAGATCATCGCGGATGCCACGGGCTCCGATACGAAGCCGACCGAGGCCCAGATGATCGTGTTCACCAGCGACCAGCCGCGCGGCGCACGCAGCCGGGGCGACTGGGGCGGCATCGTGCTCAACGGCCAAGCCCCGATCAACACGGGCTCCGAGGCCTCCGGTGAAGGCGGTTCCGGATTGTTCGGAGGGATCGACGACACCAACAGCAGCGGCATCATGCGTGGCGTGCGGGTCGAGTTCGCCGGTGACGACGTGACCGCGACGGATCAGCTGAACGGGATCGCCCTGCAGGGCACCGGCGCCGGCACCACGATCGCGTGGGTGCAGGTGGCGTACAACGTGGACGACGGCACGGAGCCGTTCGGCGGCAGCGCCTCCCAGACCCACATGGTGGTCACCGGGATCGGCGATGACAGCTTCGATGGCACGGACGGGTACCGCGGCTTCATCCAGTTCGCGATCGCCCAGCAGCGAAGCGACGAGGCCGACAACGGCTTCGAGTTCTCCAACGACGGTGACGCCGAGACGCTGACCCCGTACAGCACGGCCGTGGTGGCCAACGCCACGATGGTCGGCGCGAGCAAGGGTGAGGTGGACGTGGGCGGCACCGAGTCCGACATCGGCGCGCTGTTCCGCGAGGGATCCGGATGGCGGATCTTCAACTCGATCGTCACCAACTTCAACGACTCCGGGTTCTGCGTGGAAGGCACCGTGGCCCAGTCCAAGGCCGACGCCGCGATCGGGGGCAACACGACGCCCGGCGAGTACCTCGCGCTCTGGAGCTCCATCCTGTGGGCGAACGTGAACCGGACGGACGACTCGGACACGAACTTCAACGACACGTGCAACGACGCCGGTTTCGAGTACGACACGCAGACGTACTTCGAGACCGCCGGGTTCAACAACATGGTGGCGGACCCGATGCTGGCGGCGTCGCACACTAGCATCGGCACTCTCAGCAGCCCGCCGGACTTCACTCCGGCCGCGATGCCGGTCGGCTACACGCCGTTCGACGTCTCGACATTCAACAACGAGGGCGGTGCGGGCATCGTCATGCCGACGGACGGACGCACCCTGCAGGCCACCGACTACGCCGGCGCGATCGAGCCCGGCGCGGCGGACCTGTGGTACGACGGCTGGACGATCTGGGCCGAGGACGGCTCGGACTCCCGTCCGAACGCCGACGGGCAGTGATGCAGAAAGACTCGCGAGGGAGACCGGCGGCACGTCCGCCGGTCTCTTCAGGGTCGAAGCGCGGGCGGTGGGCCCTCCGGGGACTCGCCGTCCTGCTTCTCGCTTCCGTGACACCCGCCCTCGTCGCGTGCGGCGGCGACCTGGAAGCGCGATCGGGACTGGGCGGGGCCTATCCGAGCGCGGAGGCGGCCACCCAGGCCGCCCTCGATGCTCTGCAGGCCGGAGATCGGGCTGGGCTGGAGGCTCTTCTCCTGACCAGGGAGGAGCATCGGACGCTCGTGTGGAACGAGATGCCCGAGAAGAACTACTTCTCGTTCGACTACGTGCGTTTCCTGAACGAACACAACACGAGGAAGGCGATCAACCGGGCGATGGACCGCTATCGCGGCCAGGACCTCGAGGTCGTTTCCATCGCGTTCGAAAAGGAGACGGAGGAGTACTCCGACTTCCGCTTGCACCGCGGCGCGAAGCTGACTGTCCGGCGAGCGTCGGACGGGGTGGAGGGCGAGATCGACCTGGTCGACGTGTTCGTGGAGCGCAACGGCGGGTGGAAGCCGATGAACTTCGTCGAATGAGCGACTGACCGAATCGGAGACCCGGAGGCCGGGGCGCTGGACACGCCCGGCTTCCGGGTCCCGCCTTCCTATTCAGGCCACTCGTTGTTCGCTCGATCGTCGTCCGGATAGACGTTCCGTGGATCCAGCGTGACGCTCACGACCTCCCGGCCGGCCGGTATCCGGTAGGTGTATTCCGGTCCGAGCTTCCACATCTCGACCGGCAGTCGGACCGTATCGGACGAACCGTCGGCGAACCCTATTCGCAGCTCGGCCGGCATGATCATGTCGGCCAGGCTCTGGAGCCGGATCTCCGTCACGCCCTTCTCGTTGACCGAAACACCGCCCACCGCCTGGTCGAGGCGTGCGGTCGAGTAGACCCAGCCGCGCCAGAACCAGTCGAGGTCCATCCCGGTGGCATCGTCCATGTAGCGGATGAAGTCCGCCGGCATCGGGTGCTTGAACGCCCACTCATCGGTGTACTCGGCAAAGGCGCGGTCGAATCGTTCCTTGCCCACCACCTCGTATTGCAGCAGGTGCATCATGAGGGCCGGCTTGAAGTAGCCGGTCCAGAACAGGTCGTGCTGTTCGTCGGGCGGCAGGGCCATCGCCTGCTCGCGGCCCTCGAGCGAGTGCTCCGCCCACAGCTCGAGCGGCTGGTCGCCGATCTCGTCCGCATACGGATCGCCCGCGAAGTACTCCTCGACCGACCCGATGTCGATGAACGTATTGAAGCCCTCGTCCATCCAGGGGTGCAGTCGCTCGTTCGAGTTGACGATCATCGGATACCACTCGTGTCCGAACTCGTGCGTGAGGACCCAGTAGAGCCCCTCCCGGGTGGTTTCCGTCGGCACGAAGGTCAGCATCGGGTATTCCATGCCCTCGTTCGGACCCTCGACCGTCGTGGCGTGCGGCCACGGGTACGGGAACAGCCGTTCGGAGAAGTGCCGGATCGTGACCCAGGACATCCGGTTGGCCTCCTCCCACAGCGTAGCCTCGGGTCGGTAGAAGGTCTGGATCCTGACTCCGTTGTAGGAGCTCGCATCCCACCGGAAGTCGGGCGCCATGGCGAACGCGAAGTCCCTCACGTTCTCCGCGGCGAAGCGCCATGTCCTGGTGCCCGAGGCACGGCGATCCCGATTCGCCCTCGCCTCGGATTCCGTGATGATGGCCACCACGGCCTCCGACGCGTCCGCCCGGGCCAGCCTGGCCCGCTGGTCCGCCGTCAGCACGGCATCCGGGTTCACGATCGTCCCGGTGGCCGTCATGACGAAGTTGTCGGGCACCGTCACGGCGACCTGGAAGTCGCCGTACTCCTGGTAGAACTCGCCGGCGCCCAGAAACGGAGTCAGGTTCCAGCCGCTCACGTCGTCGAACACCGCGACCCGCGGATACCACTGGGCCACCTGGTACAGAGTCCCGTCCCGGCCCATGCGGCCGTAACCGTATTCCGGAAGAGTCATGTGCCAGTCGATGCGGATCTCAGT
>CANPVW010000060.1 GCA_947581745.1 Candidatus Benthicola azotiphorus | reverse complement strand
TGAGGAAATTCCGAGCTTTTCTCGGCAGACCGGACTCGCATGCAACGTCTGTCATACCGCGTTCCCACAGCTGACCGCGTTCGGGCGCGAATTCAAGCTCGCGGGCTACACGCTGACGACAAGGGAGACGATCACACAGGGCGAGGGGGACGAGACGACTCTTCGCCTTCCCGTCGTGCCGGGCCTCTCAGCGATGCTGATCGGCTCCATGACCTCGATCGCCGGGAAACAGCCGGGGACGCAGAACGCGAACGTCGACTTTCCCCAGGAGCTTGGGCTGTTCCTGGGAGGGTCCATCTCTCCGCATCTGGGCGGTTTCCTGCAGGTCACGTACGCGTCGGCAGACGGATCGATCGCTATCGACAACGTGGATCTGCGATACGCGAATCAGACCACGGTCGGCTCCAAGCGCTTCGACTACGGATTCAGCCTCAACAACAACCCGACGGTACAGGATGTCTGGAACACGGTTCCCGCCTGGGGCTTTCCCTATACGGGGCCGGAAACGGCCCCCACACCGTCGGTCTCCACGTTGATCGGTGATGACCTCGGCGCGCAGGTCGCGGGGCTCGGCGGATACTTCCTGTGGAACGGGCTTCTGTACGGGGAGCTGACCGCCTATCGTTCCGCCCCCCAGGGATCACCCAACCCGCCGGATGGGGAGTCTACGAGCACCGTAGAAGGTGTCGCACCTTATTGGCGCATCGCGCTTCAGCACCGGTTCGGGAAGCACTACCTCGCCGTGGGTACTTTCGGCCTGTCCACGCGACTGTTTCCCGAAGGCGTCGTGGGCGCGAGCGATCAATTCGTCGATGCCGCGGCGGACGCGCAGTATGAGGTTCCGCTGGCGGGGGGCGCGTTCGCGGCACACGCCTCGTGGATCCACGAGACGCAGAACCTCGACGCCACGTACACGACCGGGGGAACTGCGAACCCCGCGAACACGGTACGTTCCTTGAACCTCAACGCCACCTGGACGTCGAAGCCGCGGGTCGATCTCTCGGCGGGAATGCTCGCGATCACAGGGGACCAGGACTCGGTGCTATACGCCCCCGCTCCGGTCACCGGCAGTCGCACCGGAAGTCCCGAGAGCACGGGCTTTCTTGGTGAAGTGGCGTGGCGACCTTGGCTCAACGCCCGCTTCGCGGTCCGCTACATGATCTGGAGCCGATTCAATGGAGCCGGGTCCGACTACGACGGCTTCGGGAGGAGCGCCGGGGACAACAACACTCTGTACGTATACTGCTGGCTCGCGTTCTGATCGAGATCCGTGCAGCCGCTGGCGTCCGCTGGACGGAATCCGCTCGCGGTCAGCCCGGGTGACATCCGCTACGCGATCTCCCTGCGGAAGCGCGCCACGGCCAGCGCCAGGAAGCCTCCTGCCATGCCCGCCAGCGCGAGGTAAGGGACCCACAGTTCCCTGATTCCGGTTCCTTTGAGAAACACCGAGCGCACGATCTCGAGGAACCAGCGGACCGGGTTGGCCAGCGTGAGCCACTGGAAGACCTCCGGCATGCTTCGAATCGGAAAGAAGAACCCCGACAGCACGACGGACGGGAGGATGAACAGGAAGATCGTCATGAAGGCTTCCTGTTGCGTGCGCGAAATCGTGGACACGAGCAGCCCGACCGAGAGCCCGGCGGTGATGAACAGGAGCGCTGCCAGCAGCAGGGCGAGGGGCGACCCTCGGAAGGGGATCGAGAACCACAGCGTCCCGACGGTCGCGATCACGATGAGGTCGATCAGGGCCACGAGAAGCACGGGAACCGTCTTGCCGAGCATTAGCTCCGCCGAGCTGATCGGACTCACCAGGAGCTGGTCGAGCGTCCCGGTCTCCCGCTCGCGCACCACACCGAGCGCCGTGAGGATCAGGCAGATGATGAGGAGCAGAATCCCGATCACGGCTGGAACGTTGTACACCCGGCTCTCGAGCTCGGGGTTGTACCAAGCCCTTGCTCTCAGGTCCACCGGCGAACCTGCCACGGCGCCGGACCCGCCCGCTCTCCCGCCGCTCGCCTCGCGTGCCACGGTCGCGCCGTGACTGGCGAGGATGAGCGTCGCGTAGCCCTGAGCTACGGTCGCCTCGTTCGAGTCCGACCCATCCAGCAGCAACTGGACCCGCGCGTGCCCGGCGGCCAGGTCGGCTGCGAACCCCGGCGGAATCTCGAGCCCCACGGTCGCCGATCCACGGTCCAGGGCACGCACGAGATCCGCGGGCGAAGCGGAGCGCTCCACGATATCGAAGTACCCCGACGCCGTTAGCGCGTCCTCGATCGCCCGCGAGGCCTCCGTGCGGTCGTGATCCACGACGAAGGTTCTCACGTGACGGACGTCCGTGCTCACGGCGTAGCCGAACAGGACCAGTTGCACGAGCGGCGCCACGAAGAGGATCGGTCGTGACCTCGGGTCGCGGAGGAGCTGCCTGAGCTCCTTCCGGACCATCTGACCAAGCCGAAACCACGAGAATCCGCTCACGCGATTTCCTTTCGGAAGACCCTGATCGCGAGCCCGACTCCGGCGACGGAGTATACGGCGAGTCCAGCCACGTCAGGCCACAGTACCTCGAGGCCCACCCCCTTGAGGAAGATCCCCCGGGTGATCGCGACGAAGTACCGGGCCGGAACGATGTACGACACGACCTGGAGGACGTGCGGCATGTTGGCGATCGCGAAGATGAAACCGGAGAGCAGAAGGGCCGGCAGATAGGTCGACATGAGAGACGCCTGGCTGGCCAGCAGCTGCGATCGGAGCAGTGCGGACAGGAAGATCCCGAATCCGAGCGCGCCGAGCAGGAACAAGGTCGAGGTTCCGAACAGCAGAAGCAGATCGCCGCGGAGCGGCACCGCGAACACGAACACGGCCGCCACGCACGTGATGGCGAGGTCGAGCAGCCCGATTGCGAGATACGGGAGGAGCTTGCCGACGATCACCTCGACCCGGGTGACAGGAGTCGCCGCCAGTTGCTCCATCGTCCCGCGCTCCCACTCGCGGGCCACGGTCAGAGAGGTCAGCATCGCGGCGATGATCGACATGAT
>CANPVW010000059.1 GCA_947581745.1 Candidatus Benthicola azotiphorus | reverse complement strand
CGGCCGAGCTGGCGAGTCTGGTGCGGGAGGCCGGGGCTGCCGAGGCGTGGGACCGGGCTGTCCACTACCTTTCGTACCGACCCCGCACCTGCCACGAGCTTCGCCGCTACCTGGACAGGCACAAGCTGGCGGCCCACGCGGACGCAGCGATCGGACGCTGCCGGGAGCTCGGCTACCTCGACGACGACAGGTACGCGGAGACGTTCGTCCGCGAACGCATCCGATTGAAGCCGCGTGGCCGACCCCGTCTCGTCTCCGAGCTGCTCCAGCGGGGGATCGACCGCGACACGGCAGAGCGAGCCGTCGACAGCGCCCTGGCCGACGAAGGCGTGTCGGAGGACGTGCTGCTGCGTACGGTGGCCGTGGGCCGTTTGCCGGCGCTTCGCAAGCTGGATCCCGCCAGGGCCCGCCGTCGTCTCACCGCGTTTCTCCACCGACGCGGCTTTCGCGCCGGCGCGATTCGGGACCTGGTTCGAGAGCTGCTTCCGGACGACTCCGACCACGCGGGCACCTGACTCCCCACGGCTGCGCCCGGAGCACGTGCCACCGACCTCGCCGATTGTAAGCGGGTCCGCGTCAGGCCATATTGACTGGATATTTCCGATCCCGATCACGGTTTCGTCAGGCGATCCACCTACACGACGGTTACAGATGAAGGCCAGCGACATTCGCTCCAATTTCATTCGGTACTTCGAACGGCACGGCCACCTGCATCTGCCCAGCAGCTCCCTTGTACCGGAGGACGATCCAACGCTGCTGTTCACGAATGCGGGAATGGTCCAGTTCAAGAGGGTCTTCGTGGGAGAGGCCGAGCGCCCGGCGCCCCGGGCCGTGACCTCGCAGAAGTGTCTCCGGGTCAGCGGGAAGCACAACGACCTCGAGGAAGTGGGACGGACGGCCAGGCACCACACCTTCTTCGAGATGCTGGGAAACTTCTCCTTCGGGGACTACTTCAAGCGCGATGCCATCGCATTCGCGTGGGAGTTCGTCACATCGGAGCTCGGCCTCGAGCCCGGACGGCTGTGGGCGACGGTGCACCACACGGACCAGGAGGCCGCCGACCTGTGGCCCAAGCTGACCGACATACCGCCGGAACGGGTGCTCCGGCTGGGCGACAAGGACAACTTCTGGCAGATGGGCGAGACCGGACCCTGCGGACCCTGCTCGGAGGTTCACTACGACCTGCGGCCGGCCGGGGCCACGGCCGACCTCACGCCGGAGGAGTTCAACGCGCTGGGCGAAGCGGATCAGTTCATGGAGATCTGGAATCTGGTCTTCATGCAGTTCGACCGCTCTTCGAAGGGGGACGTTCCCCTGCCGGCCCCGTCGATTGACACGGGAGCGGGTCTCGAGAGAATCGCCGCGATCATGCAGGGCACATTGACCAACTACCACACGGACCTCTTCCTGCCGATCATCGAGGAGGCAGAGCAGGTGGTGGGCCGGCCTTATTCGCTCGAACCGGAGGCCTGGGAGGAAGGGCTGCCGTTCAGGGTCTTGGCCGATCACGCGCGCGCCGTGGCCTTCATGCTGGCTGACGGGGTGTTTCCCTCCAACGAGGGGAGGGGATACGTGCTCCGCCGCGTGCTGCGTCGCGCCGGACGCTACGCGTGGCTGCTCGGCCGGCGCGAGCCGACGCTCGATCGGCTGGTGAATGTCGTCGTGGACCTGATGGCGGGCACGTACCCGGAGCTCGCTCACCGGCGCGATCACCTCGTGCGGACGACGCGGTCGGAAGAAGAACGATTCCTGGCGACGATCGACGCCGGAATGAAGCGGTTCGATGAGCTGGCGCCCGTTGGCGGCAGAGGTACGATGGACGGAGCGGAGGTGTTCCGCCTGTACGATACGTTCGGGTTCCCGCTGGACCTGACGCAGCTGATGGCGGCGGAGCGTGGCTACGAGGTGGACGTCGGCCGGTTCGAGGAGGCTCTGGAGGAGCAGAGGCAGCGGTCGCGCGAAGACCGGGTGGCGGGAGGAGCCACATACGAATTGAGTGAGGAGCTCGTCGGGGCCGCGAGGACGGTGACGGCCGATGGCGAGCAGTCGTACGTGGGCTACGATCGGCTCGTTGTGGAGTCCCGCGTGCTCGCAAGCGAGCCGCTCGGAGAGAAGCACGCGTTGATTCTCGAGACCAATCCATTCTATGCGGAGGCGGGCGGACAGGTCAGCGATCGGGGCTCCGTGAGCGGGCAGGGATGGGAGATGATCGTGGAGTCGGTCGTCCGGAACGACCGGGGCCAGACGGTGCTTGTCGGAGAGGTAATGACGGGATCCCTGCCGGATGGCACGTCGGACGCGGTCGTCGCGAAGGTCGACGAGCCGTCCCGTCGGGACGCGGAGCGTAATCACACGGCCACGCATCTTCTGCATGCGGCTCTGCGAGCCGAGCTGGGCGAGCACGTCCAGCAGGCCGGATCCCTGGTCGCGCCGGATCGCCTGCGATTCGACTTCAGTCACACCGGGCCGCTGACCGGAGACGAACGACGGGCGATCGAGGAAGCCGTCAATCGTTCCGTGTGGGAGAACGTCCCGCTCGAGATCGGCGAGCGGAACTACAGGGATGCGCTCGAAGCGGGCGCGATGGCCCTGTTCGGCGAGAAGTACGGAGACCGCGTGCGGGTGGTGGCCGTACCCGGAATCAGCCTCGAGCTTTGCGGCGGCTGTCACGTTCGGAGCACGGGCCAGATCGGCCTGTTCCAGATCACGTCGGAAACCGGCGTGGCCGCCGGGATCCGCCGAATAGAAGCGGTCACGGGACCCCGCGCCTACGGCAGGGTGAGGCGAACTGAGGAGCTGGTGGGCGGGCTCGCCGACCTGCTACGGGTGCCCTCGGCGGAAATCCCGCGGCGGGTCGAGAGCCTGCTGGCCGAGAAGGCGACTCTCGAGGCCCGGCTCGAAGAACAGCACGGTCGCGATGCCGAGGACGTGGTGGACGGCGTAGTGGCCGGGGCGGTCGACCTGGTGGGCGGAGGTAAGCTGGCGAGCGGCTCGGTGGAGCTTCCTGCCGGATCCGACGTGGCGGCGTTCGGCGACCTGCTGCGGGACCGGATCGGCTCGGGGGCGGCGATCGTTCACGTGAAATCAGGCAAGCAGGACCGGGGCGCGTTCGTGGCGGTGGTCACGGACGACTGGATCGGCCGGGGCCTCAAGGCGGGCGACCTGGTCGGCGCGGCCAGCAGAGTGACGGGCTCGGGGGGCGGGGGAAGACCGCACCTGGCCCGGGGGGGTGTCGGCGATCCGGACCGGATCGAGGACGCGATCGCCGAAGCCGTTCGCGGGGCGCTCGACGTGGCGGCAGGGGCAGAGAGCCGATGAGCCTCGACGCGACCACCCGATGGCTGCGACCTCGACTGGCCGAGGCGCCACCCGAGCTGGCCGATGACGTACTGCGACTCGTCGCGAGCACACCGGGGCTCGATGTCGAAGACCCGGTCAGCGCCCTGATCGGCGCCGCCCTGGCAGGCCTCGAGCAGGTGGCCGACGGGACCGGTGAGCGAAGTGAGGCCCTGCGGCTGCTCGCCGCGGACGCCGCACTGACGTTTGCGTTCGAGGCCGCGGCCGAGTCCGGGCGCACGGCCGAGGTGGCGGACCGGGTCGGCCTGGCGGGCGAGCTCGGAGACCGGCTTGTGGCCAAGGCGCGCCTGCGGCGTCCATCGGCCGTGGGGGAGGGATCTTGAGCGACCCGGATCTGGTCGACCTCCACTGTCACTTCGTGCCCGGCGTGGACGATGGCGCGAGGGACGTGGAAGAAGCGATGGCGCAGCTCATCGAGTGTGAGCGATCCGGCATCCGGACCGTGGTCACCACCCCGCACCTGGCGGCGAGCGCCGCACGTGGACCCTGGCGGGACGGCATCGAGGACGCGTTCGCCGAGCTCGCGGCGGTCGCGTCGCGCGACTGTCCGGCCGTCACCCTGGGGCGCTCGTTCGAGTTCCGGCTGGACGACCCGGATGCCGACCTGAGCGACCGGAGCATTGGACTGGGTGACGGCGGCGGCCTGCTGGTGGAGTTTCCGATGCTGGCCATGCCTGCTTATCCAGACCGCATGCTGGACGTCGTTCTCGCGGCTGACTGGATTCCCGTCCTCGCGCACCCGGAGCGCTATGCGGGGATAGAGCGCGCGTACGGCTGGATCGGCGCGTGGCGAGAGAAAGGCGCCCTGATGTGCGTGAACGCGGGCAGCCTGTGGGGCGAGCACGGCGGTGAGGCGCTGCGCGTGGCGAGACGGATGCTGGGGGACGGCTCGGTGGACCTGATCGCATCGGACAACCACGCCCGTCCGAGCCGGGCGGCCACGGTTCGTCAGGCGTGGGACTACCTGAAGGAGGCCGGCTGCGAGGAGCAGGCGACCCTGCTGACCGCCGTCAATCCCGCGGCCGTTCTCTCCGGCAGCCGGCTGATGGGCGTCCCGCCGTGTGAGCCGCGCTCCGGATGGGTCGATCGGCTGCGTCGGCTCGTGACCGGAGGATGATGTGAGCATCGATTCCACCGACGCCGTGCGGCGTCACCTGTTGCGCCTGGCAGATGGATCGCGAACGGCGGCGGACGAGATCGCCGGGCAGGCGGTCCGCTACGCCGAGCTGATTCGTGAAACGCTGCTTGCTGGCGGCAAGATCCTCTACGCCGGCAATGGAGGAAGCGCCGCGGCGGCCGAGCACATCGCGACGGAGTACGTGGTTCGACTGAAGAGGGAGAGGCGGGCGTTGCCCGCACTCGCGCTCACGGCGAACACCGCCCAGCTGAGCGCGGCCGCGAACGACTACGGGTTCGAACGGGTGTTCGCCCGCGTCCTGGAAGCCCACGCCAGGCCCGGTGACCTTCTCGTTCTGCACTCGACGAGCGGCAACTCGACGAATCTCCTCGAGGTGGCGCGCGTCGCGCGGGAGATCCCCCTAAGAACGGTCGCGCTCCTCGACCGGCGTGGCGGGAAGCTGGCCCCGCTCGTGGACCTCGCGATACGACTGCCGGCGGACGACTCGGCAGCCGTGCAGGAGTTGCAGCTGGCAGTGGAGCACTCGGTCGCCGAGCTGGTGGAGGGCTGGTTGGTCGGCGATGCGGAGGACGGGTGAGCGGGGACCCTCACGTCAAAGGCGATCGGCCGGCGTTCCAGCCCCCGGACGGGCTGCTGAAGGTAGCCAGGAAGCTCGAGGCCTCGGGGCACGAGGCGTGGGCCGTCGGGGGAGCCATCCGTGACGCGATCCGCGGGCTCCCGAAGGGGGACTGGGACCTCGCCACCGACGCGCGGCCCGACCAGGTACGGGGTCTGTTTCCGAGGACCGTGCCGCTCGGGGTGGAGCACGGGACGGTAGGTGTCCTGTCGGAAGACGGAACGATGTTCGAAGTCACCACTTTCCGGCTCGATGTGGAGACGGACGGACGCCACGCGGTGGTCGAGTTCGCTACGGATGTCGAGGACGATCTGGCGCGCCGCGACTTCACGATCAACGCGATCGCCTGGCGGCCCGCCACGGACGACGTGCAGGATCCGTACGGCGGGCGGGACGATCTGCGCGACGGGATCCTGCGGGCCGTCGGGGAGCCGGGCCTGCGATTCGCGGAAGACTACCTGCGCGTGCTGCGGGCCTTCCGCTTTGCCGGCGCCTACGACCTCTCGATCGAACCCGCGACCGGATCGGCCCTGCGACTCGCCGTCCCGCGGCTCAACCGCCTCTCGGCCGAGCGCGTGCGGGAGGAGCTGCTGAAGGTGATGTCGTGCGCCGAGCCGTCGAAGGCCCTCCGCATGTACGCCAGCTACGGGGCGCTGGAGTCGTGGTATCCGGAGATCGCCCGCGTCGCGCATGGCGTTCCCTGGGACACGACCCTTGCCGCAATAGATGCGATCGGGGCCCACCGGCCGTACCTGCGGGTCGTGCGGCTCCTGCTGTGTGCCGAGGGTGAGGACGCACTCCGTGAGACGGCGGCCCACGCCCTTCTGACGAGGCTCAAGTTCTCCAACGCCGACATCCGCAGGGGCGTGCATCTCGTGTCCCACTACACCCCGCTCGTCCACCCTGCGGACAGTTCCGCCAGCATCCGTGAGTGGCTGCACGAGGCAGGCCCGGAGAGCGCACGCGACCTTTTCCGGTTGCATTTCGCTGCCGCGAGAGCGGGCGGGTCGGAGGATGGCGTGCGCGCACTGACATTCACGTGGCGGCGAGTGCACGACGAGCTCGTCGGAGGCTCCCCCGTCTCCATGGCCCAGCTGGCGATCGATGGCACCGACCTCCTGGAGCTCGGCCTGCCGCGAGGTCCGCTCATCGGGCTGATGCTGGAGGAGCTGCTGGCCCAGGTGATCGAGTCGCCCGAGAGCAACGAGCGGGAGACGCTCCTGCGGAGCGCCCGTGAACTCATCGAGCTCGGTGGACTCGATGCCCTGGAGGGCGGGGCGAAGGGATGACTCCGGAACCGGACCTGTTCGGACCTGATGCCGGCCGGCCGGCCAGGGGACCACTCGCGACGCCCGGGGACGCGCCGCTCGCGGCGCGCATGCGCCCGCGGTCGGTAGACGAGCTGCTCGGGCAGCCGGGCCTCGTCGGCGAGGGAGCCGCTCTTCGAGAGCTGATCGAGCGGGACCGCGTGCCGAGCCTGATCCTCTGGGGTCCGCCGGGTTGCGGAAAGACCACCATCGCGGGTCTCGTGGCACGGCGCACGGGAGCGTGGTTCGAGCCTTTCTCCGCGGTCACGGAGGGAATCGGACGCGTCCGCGAGCTCATCGGACAGGCGGCGGAGCGCAAGCGGGCGACCGGCAGGGACACGATCCTGTTCGTCGATGAGATCCACCGCTTCAACAAGTCGCAACAGGACGCGTTCCTCCCGCACGTCGAGGCCGGGACGATCACCCTGATCGGGGCCACGACCGAGAACCCGAGCTTCGAGGTCGTGGGACCCCTGCTCAGCCGCACCCGGGTGTTCGTGCTCCAGCCGTTGGATCCCGAAACGATCGCCGAACTGGTCCGCCGGGCCCTCGAGGATCGTGAGCGCGGACTTGGGGCTCGCGCCCTGCAGATCGAGCCGCAAGCCCTCGCGAGGCTCGCCGAGTCGGCCGATGGTGATGCCCGCCGGGCGCTCAACGCCCTGGAGACCGCCGCGCACCTGGTGGAGAACGCCGGAACGATCGGGGTGTCACAGGTCGAAGCTGCCCTCCAGCGCCGGTTCGCGCGCTACGACAAGGCCGGCGAAGAGCACTACAACCTGATCTCGGCGCTTCACAAGGCGGTCCGCGGCTCCGACGCGGACGGTGCCCTGTACTGGCTGGCTCGCATGCTGGAAGGAGGCGAGGACCCGATGTACATCGCACGGCGTCTGGTCCGGATGGCGATCGAGGACGTCGGTCTGGCCGATCCGCAGGCACTGCAGGTTGCCGTGGCGGCGCGGGACGCGTTCCATTTCCTCGGCTCTCCTGAGGGCGATCTGGCGCTCGCCGAGGCCTGCACCTACCTGGCCGCGGCCCCCAAGTCGAATCGCCTGTACAGCGGATTCGGCGCCGCGACGCGTGCCGCGCAGGAGACCCCCGCCGAACCGGTCCCGCTGCACATCCGGAACGCACCGACCCGCCTGATGAAGGACCTGGGCTACGGCGAGGGATACCGGTACGACCCGGACTGGGAGGGTGGGGTCGCTCCCCAGTCGTATCTTCCGGAATCCCTCTCCGGGCGACGTTTCTACTCCCCGGGCGAGGCCGGTGCCGAAGTGGAGCTGGCAGCCCGCCTCGATCGTGCCCGCCGAATGCGCGGCGGTTCGGAATCGGCGGATGAGGCCGAAACGGAGGACTCCCACGGCTGATCTGATCGAGGTACAGGCTCCGGTCGAACGCGCCGTGCTCGTCGGTGCCCCGCTCGACGAGGAGCCGGAGGCGCTTGTCGACGAGCACCTTGAGGAGCTCGAGCGGCTCGCGGACACGGCGGGGGCGGAAGTGGCCGGCGTCCTGATCCAGCGGCTCGATTCACCACACCCGGCTCTCTACATCGGAAAGGGAAAGGCGGAGCAGCTGCGCCTTCTCGCCGATCGTACCGACGCCAGCCTGGTGATCTTCGACGAGGACCTCAGCCCCGCCCAGGGAGCGGCGCTCGAGAAGGCGATCGGGCGCAGGGTAATGGACAGGACGGAGCTGATTCTGGACATATTCGCGCTGCGGGCACGCACCGCCGAGGCCAGCATGCAGGTGGAGCTGGCGCAGCTGCAGTACATGCGGCCAAGACTGAAACGGATGTGGAACCACCTCTCGAGGATCCAGGGCGGCATCGGGATGAGGGGGCCGGGTGAGACGCAGCTCGAGACGGACCGTCGTCTGATGGACCGCCGGATCAGCTGGCTCAGGCAGGAGCTCGAGCACATCGCGCGCTCTCGCGATACGCGCCGCCGCCGCAGGAGGTCCGAGTTCCGGGTGGCGCTGGTGGGGTACACCAACGCCGGCAAGTCGTCGATACTCAAAGCTCTGTCCGGGGCCGACCTGTTCGTCGAGGATCGCCTGTTCGCCACGCTCGACTCGGCCACGCGGGCAGTGGATCTCGGCGCCGGATACCGTGCCCTGCTCACGGATACGGTTGGGTTCATTCGCAAGCTCCCGCACCATCTCGTCGCGTCCTTCCGGGCGACGCTCGAGGAGGCCCGGGAGTCGGACCTGCTCGTGCATGTGGTCGATGCCGCGGCGCCCGGTTGGGACCATCAGGTCGAGGCGGTGCGGCAGGTGCTCGCCGATCTGGGAATCCCGGACACGGGCACGCTGATGGTATTCAACAAGACCGATCAGCTGACGCACGCCGAGGAGGAATCGTTGCACGCCCGCGTCTCCGCCGAGTGGCGGGACAACGTGTTCACGTCGGTAGTGGAGCCGGGAGGCCTGGACTCGCTCAGACAGGAGCTGCTCCGGCGCCTGCGTCGCCTCAGGCCCACGGTAGAAGTGGAGATTCCGGTGACGGACGGACGCACGTTGGCCGAGGCCTATCGCGTGGCCGAGGTGCTCGACAGGTCCGACCGGGACATGAAGGTGGTGATACGCGCGCTCGTTCCGGCGCCAGTGCTGGGCCGCTGGAAAGCCAGGCCGGGCGTGCGCGTGCAAACGGTCGATGCCGGGCCGCCAGACTGAGGGTCCCACTCGACCCGTCCTGTCACGCAGTGTATCGTAGCCTCATCCGGAACGCAGTTTCGCGACCCGCTGACACGAGCGTCCGATGCGTCTTTACATCAACGTCGATCACGTCGCCACCGTGCGAGAGGCGCGGGGCACGGACGAGCCGGACCCGGTCCGGGCCGCCGTGCTGGCCGAGCTGGGTGGTGCGGATGGCATCACCGTTCACCTGCGCGGCGACCGCAGGCACATCCAGGACCGCGACGTGGAGCTCCTCCTCCGCACTGCCCGAACGCCGATCAATCTCGAGCTGGCGGTCTCGGAGGGCATTCTCGACCTGGCGGAAAGCTGGCGACCGCACCAGGTGACACTCGTTCCCGAGAAGAGGCGGGAGGTCACGACGGAAGGGGGGCTGGACGTGAGCGGCCCGGCGGCGGGCGGGATTCGAGAAGCCCTGGACCGCTTGCACGCGGCGGGCATCCGGACGTCCCTGTTCGTCGATCCCGAAGAGGAGGTCGTCCGACGATCGGCGGATCTGGGCCCGAGTGCCATCGAGCTCCACACCGGGGAGTACGCCAACGCGGCGGGCGGAAGCGAGGCGGCGGCGCAGCTGGAGCGGCTGCGCGAGGCGACGGATCTCGCGAAGCATCTGGGCCTGGCGGTTCACGCCGGACACGGGCTGACCTACGAGAACGTGGCTGCCGTGGCCGCGATTCAGGAGTGCGAGGAGCTCAACATCGGCCATTCCGTGGTGAGTCGTGCCGTGCTGGTCGGGATCGAGCGAGCGGTTCGCGAGATGAAGGAACGGGTCCTTCGAGCGCGGATCGGCTGACTCGTGCGCGGCCACGGCATGAAGACGGTCATCGGCTTCGTCCTCACCGTCCTGCTGCTGTGGTGGGTACTCAGAGATGTCTCCGTGCGCGAGGTCTGGCAACGGATTCATGAGGCCGACCCGTGGCTGCTGGCCGGAGCGGTGCTCGCGGCGACGTTCAGCTTCGTGCTCCGGGCCCTCCGCTGGCGAGTGCTCCTCGCGCCTTCGTTCCCGGGCTCCAGGTTCGTGCCGCGATTTGGAGCGACGTGCATCGGATTCGCGGTCAACAACCTGCTGCCAGCGCGGCTCGGGGAGTTTGCTCGCGCCTACGCCCTCTCGCGAACCGAGGGTCTCAACATCGGAGCCTCAGTCGCCTCACTGGTGGCCGAGCGGATCTTCGACGGGCTCGTGCTGGCGTTCCTGTTGTTTGTGACGATCTCGCTTCCCGGGTTTCCGCTCGGCGAGGGGTCGACGGCCCTGCTAATCCGCCGGACGGCGAACTTCGGAGCCCTGGCGTTCGGAATCGCCTTCGTCGTGCTGTGGCTCGCGGCCCGCAACTCCGGGCGAACGGTCCGGTTGTTCGAGCGACTGTCAGGTCGCCTGTTCAGTCCGACGCTCGCCGAGCGGGCGACGCGCCTGGTGGAGGGTTTTCTGAGCGGCCTGGGCGCGCTGCACGACACGGCCACCTTTATCAGGGCGCTGGGCTGGTCCCTGGTCGTGTGGCTCGACCTGTCGGTTTCCATCTGGCTCGGTCTGCTGGCGTTCGACATCGCCGCGCCCGGCCTGACGGGGGCCATCTTCCTGCAGAGCGTGGTCGCCTTCGCCGTGGCCGCTCCCTCGAGCCCCGGCTTCTTCGGGGTGTTCGAGGCGGCGTCGCGCCTCGGCCTCGGTGTTTATGACGTTCCTGCGACGGAGACGGTCAGCTTCGCCACCAGCTATCACGTCCTCACCTTCCTTCCCGTGACGGTCCTCGGGCTCTGGTTCATCCGCCACTTCGGCCTCTCGTGGTCCGAGATGGGGCATACAGGGGAAATCGTCGAGGCGGCCACGGATGACACGTGATCCGCCCCGGGCAGACGCACCGGGCCTTCCGCTGCTCGCGCACGCGAAGCTCAACGTGAGCCTGCGCGTTCTCGCCCGCGAGGACAGCGGCTATCACTCGGTCGAGACTATCCTGGTCCGACTGGAGCTGGCCGACCGCCTGTGGATCGAGTCGACCCCGACCCCGGGAATCCGATTGCAGGTGACGGGCGAGCACGAGGCACCGACCGATTCGGACAACCTGTGCTGGCGCGCCGCAGACCTCATGCGTCGAGCCGTGGGTCGGGCGGACGGTGTGGCGATGCTGCTCGAGAAGCTGGTTCCGGCCGGGGCCGGTCTGGGCGGCGGCAGCGCGGACGCTGCAGCGGTTCTCAGGGGTCTCAACGAACTGTGGGGACGCCCGCTCGCCCACGCCTCGCTCGTGCGGCTGGCCGGCGAACTGGGCAGCGACGTGCCGTTCGGCCTGTGTGACGCATCCATGGCTCTCGCGTGGGAGCGTGGGCGACGGATGCTCCCGCTGCAGGCGCCGACTCCGTGGCACGTCGCCATCGTCGTGCCGGGCTTCCCGATCCGGGCGCCGGATGCCTATGCCTGGCTGGACGAGGATCGGGCCGCGGGCCGGGCGAAGGGCCCGGAGCCGGCCCAGCTCCCGTTCGCGAACGAGCTGTCCGACTCTGCAGTCCTGGCGCAACTGGCGAGCAACGACCTCGAAGGGCCGGTGTTTCGCAGACACCCCGAGCTGATGGGGATCCGGGACTCGCTTCTGGACCTCGGTGCCGCCGTCGCCTTGCTGTGCGGAAGCGGGTCGTGTGTCGCGGGTCTGTTCTCGGACGAGACGGGAGTCGATCGCGCAACCCGGGCGCTCGTCGGCCGCGAAGGGACCTCGATCGTTCGGACCCGCACCCTCGCGTAGTGCGGCGGTCCTGCGTCGGGGCTTCCTTCCGCCGGGTTGACGCTCCGCCGGCCCGGGTCGATTATCGGATCGTCGCGGCGGGCCTCGCGGCCGTGCGACGGGCCGCTGGCCCTTCGTCTAATGGCAAGACCCCGGCCTTTGGAGCCGGTAATCCAGGTTCGAATCCTGGAGGGCCAATCCGGTCCGACGTCGCCGCCTAGGGAGTCTCTCCTTCCCGGGCGTACAGCACCGTGCCCGCCTTCACCACGCCGGCCACTCGCTCGGCATCGACCCGCGCGTCCCCGGACGACAGGTGCGCCAGGTGCAGCGACCACCACTCCACCGCACGGTCTCGATTCCAGGGGTCGGGAACCGGACAGCAGGACAGCCGGCGGTACAGGGTGGACGCATCGGGAGGGCGATCGTCCGGGTCCTTCGCGAGGCAGTCGAGAACGATCCTGTCCAGCTCCGCCGGTACGGGCAGTTCCGAGACCCGTGATGGGGCCACGGGATCCTCCTGCACGTGTTTCATGAGCATGGCGATCGGCGTCGGCGCCTGGAACGGCGTACGGCCTGTCAGGAGCCAGTATGCGACGCAGCCCAGGGCGTAGAGATCGGCCCGACGGTCCACCGGGCGATCGCCGAGGGCGAGCTCGGGAGCCATGAATGCGGGGGTGCCCGTCGTGACGTTCGGAGAGGTGATTCTCGCATGGTCGTCGCCGTCCAGCGATGCCATCTTGACGAGACCGAAGTCGAGCACCTTCACGAAGTCCACGGCCAACCCCAGGCGACAGGCGACGAGGTTCGACGGCTTCACGTCGCGGTGGACGAGACCCAGCTCGTGCGCCTCGCCGAGCGAGAGGCACGCCTGTTTGAGCAAATGCACGGCTCTGGCAGGCGGGACGGGACCGAACCGGTCGACGAGCTCCTGGAGATCCAGGCCCTCCAGGAGCTCCATCACGTAGTAGAGTCTCCCGTCGTTGCTCACGCCGAAATCGTACAGCTCGATCGTATTCGGCGAGCGGAGAGTGGCCGCCGCGTGCGCCTCCCGCCGGAAACGTTCGACCATCACGGAGCCGGACGCGCCACCATCCCCGAGGATCTCGGGCCGGATCAGCTTGATCGCCGCCGGGCGGGCCAGAAGGCTGTGCGTCGCTCGATAGACGTCCCCCATCCCCCCCCGACCCAGGAGATCTCCGATCTTGTAGGCTCCCAGTTCCCGCGCCCGGGACACGCGCCTTCCCAACCCCCGGATCACCTTCGCGGGGACGATCGCCAGAAACGCGCAAACGTAGTTGGGGAGAAAGGCCCAGAGGAGCTGGTAGCTTCCGAGGCCGTACTCGACCCCGCGCTGGACACCGACCCAGTACCAGAACGGGTCCATGCTCGCCGCCAGCAGCGAGGCCAGCAGCACCTTGCCGACCCCGGCAGGCACGATCGCCGGATAGAGAATGATGATGATGCAGATCCAGGACACGCCGAACCCGTTCTGCACCGCGAACCACCAGTTCGCGGCACCGACGAGTGCCGCCGTCGCCACCTCGAAACCGAGCCCCACGTCCAGCAGTCTCTCCGGTCGCTGGTGCAATCGTCGGGCGATGAACACCAGGCCGAGCGACAACACGAGCCCGATCGCCGAGATCGGGTTACCGAGACGGTTCCATTCCGTCAGGTGCTCCGGAACGGACTCGAAGAGGCGCCACACGACGGTGTCCATGAGCAGCACCCAGGCCCAGATCCCGGCGAATACGACCCCCGCGATCCCTACCCGGCGGCAGGTCTGCTGCAGTACGTCCGTCGGCATCGAGTCGAACCCGCCGCTTGTCGGCGCGGTGAGTGCCGGCGTCGCGGTGTGCGGGGCCACCACTCTCCGTTTCATGCTCCTCCAGGCTCCGCGTGTTGGGACTCGGCGCCTCGGTCGCCGTCTCGCCAGTATCGAGCCGTCGTGTCGGCCTCGACCAACCAGGCGCGCGCCAGCTGGTGAGCGATGGTGAGAGGGGGTGGCAGCCGCAGCTCCCCCTCCACGTTCCACTTCTCCACGGCCCGCCGCAGCTCATCCGTCGTGAACCAGCGCGCGCTCTCGATCTCCGTCGGGTCGACGCGGACCTCACCCGGCAGGGCCTCTGCGAAGCAGCCGATCATCAGGGTGGACGGGAACGGCCACGGCTGCGAGGAGTGATACCTGACGCTTCCGATCCGGAGCCCCGCCTCCTCAAAGGTCTCCCTCCTCACGGCCTCCTCGATGGACTCGCCCGGCTCGACGTAGCCGGCAAGGCACGAATGCAGTCCCGGCGGATACCGCCTCGCCCGCACGGCGCGACCAAGCAGGCAGCGCCCTTCCCTGTGAACGAGCATGATGACCACGGGGTCCGTGCGCGGAAATTGCATGATCCCACAGCTCTCCCGGACGCATCGCCTGGCATGTCCCGCTTCCGCCATCTCGGTTCGGCTGCCGCACCGGGGGCAGTGGCCGTGCGTCGAGTTCCAGCTCAGGAGCGACCTGCCCAATGCGGTGATGGCCGCCTCGCCCGCCTCGAGCAGTGGGGCCACCTCGCGGGTGCCACGGAAGGATGCGTTCGCCGGTCCAAGTGCCGCCTCCGCCGTGTCCGACGCTACCTGCACCGCGAACCTGGGTTCTCCGTCG
>CANPVW010000058.1 GCA_947581745.1 Candidatus Benthicola azotiphorus | reverse complement strand
CGCCATCCCGCCGTCTACCGCCCCGCCCCGGCGTCGGTGGCCTTTCGCTCACGCGTCTCCCTCCACCGGCACCGGAGCGCCTGCCGTCGAGAACATCCCGAGGTCCGCGTCCTGCTCTACCCACGCCATCATCAACTGATAGGCGACCGCCAGCACGACGGCGCCCACGAAAAGTCCGATGATGCCCGACATGACCATGCCGCCGATCGCCCCGAGGAGGATCACGAGCATCGGCACGTCGACGCCGCGCCCCAGCAGGAGCGGTTTCAACACGCCGTCGCTCGCGCTTACCAGAAGGCCATACACCGTGAAGATGATCGCGGCCGTGGTGCTCTGTGTCGCGAACGCCCACACCATGACCGGCCCGAGCACGAGAATGGCCGGCAACTGGATGATCGTACAGATCATGACCAGAAGTGCCCAGATCATCGCCCCGGGCACGCCCAGCACCAGCATGCCGACGGCCGCGAGGGCGGACTGGATGACGGCGATGCCGAGCACCCCTTTGAACACGCTCCGCACGGTGGCCACCGCCAGCCGGACGAACTCCTCTCCCTGCGGTCCTGCGAGTCGGGAGGCGAACTTGACGCTGAAGGCCCGGCTCTTCTCTCCCGATGTAAGGAGCACACCGGCTATGATGATGCTGACCAGGAACTGCAGCACCGTACCGGCGATACCGGCCAGCGCGCGGAGTGCCCACTTGCCGAAGCTGGCCATCTCGGGCCGGAGGCGTTCAATCGTGGCGGCGATGTTCCGCGACGCCTCGCTCCAGAGACCGTAGGCGCGCTCCCCGATCAGGGGCCACTCCCGCACCTTCTCCGTAGGAGGAGGTACCTGAAGCGTTCCTGCCTCGGCCTTCTCCGCCACCTCCCGCGCCTCGCCGATCGTTCGTGAGAAGAACCTCCAGCTCGGAACCAGAAGTACGGCGAGGGCGACGAGCGTGATGAGGACCGCAGCGGTCTTCCGTCGGCCACCGAGCCGTTGCGCCAGCCCCAGGTAGAGCGGGTAGAGCGCAACGGCGAGGATGATGCCCCACAGTACGATCTGAGTGAACGGCCGGATGATGCTCAGCGACCAGATGAAGATCAGCGCCAGCATCCCGATGCGGATCGCGGCTTCCACCGATAGCTGCAAGAACCTTCCGCCTTCGTTCTCAACGACGTTCGTTTCCATCCCTGAACTCCTTGCGTGTCCGCCCGCCCGCAGTCGGGTCGCTTCGTGACGCGCCTAGAACGCCCCTGCGCCGAACTCGATCACGTAGGTCAGCTTCTTGATATCCGGGAAATCGTAGTTCTTGATCCCGAACCGGATGCCCCAGAACTCCGTCAACCAGGAAAGGGCTTTGATCGACTCCACGTTCGCCCTGAACTTGAAGCCTGTCTCGAGGACGAAATTCGTGTCCGTCTGAGTCTTGCTGGGATCGCCGACGGTAGGCTCCTTGTCAAACTCGACTCCCGCTGCGAGGTAGGTGTCGAACCACCGCGAAGCCGAGTTGGTATACAGTGCCTGCCACCCGAAGTCCCGGAAGTTCTTGTCCTTGATATACATGCGATGCACGATGAAACCGCCGCTGATGCTCACCTCGAAGTTGCGCACGATGAAGAACGGAAATGCCCATGCGACTCCGAGATCGCCGTCATACATGACCGAGATGGCGAGGGAGCGGGCCACGGTTCCGTCCCTGTTCCAGTCGATAAATCCCTGAAGATCGCTCTTCTCGGTCTTCTTGGGCCAATCCACCACCTCCTTGGCTTGCATGAACTCGTGCAGGCCCTCGTCGTACGCTCCGAGCTCCGACGGCGGAAGCGGCCGCAGCTCATAGACCGCGTTGTCCGTCTCCCAGTTGGCCGCACCCCGCTTGAGGGCGAGCTTGGCCCGCAGCGGGCTGTCCTCCGGGAGAGGCGGAAAGATGCGGTATTCCGGGTATCGGACTTTCGTCATCCACGCCTGGTAGCCGCCGGAAAGCAAGCCGCCCGAAGAGATCACGTCACGGGTCCCCCAAGCATCGTTCACCCGTACGTTGACGTCGTACGTGGGCGTGAAGTAGCCGTCCCCGTTCTTGTCTGTCCCGGTGGCATGCTTGCCCTCTTCGACCAGGAGAGTGAACGGCATCTTAGTCTCGGCATCGACCTCGCTGATGTTCCAGAACCACTCTATTCCGTGCGCCTTTCCCACCACCCGGGTCACGACCAGCACGAAGTTCCGCTCTTCGCACCGGGCGTCGGTGATTGCCTCGAGGACTCCCCCCGATCCACCGGTCCGCAAGATCGCGATCTTGAGCTCTGCCGCCTCCAGGTCGTGCTGGTGCGCCCCCAGCCCGGCTTCGAACGGGTAATAGGCGAAGTAACCGAGGCGGACCAGCCCGATCCCCGTCAGATCGAGCATCGACTGTCCCTTGTCGTCCGGGTCGAGGGTGAACTCCTGGACCGGGTAGTCCTTGGCGGTGACCATCTCGTCCAGCTGGTAGTACACGACCGGAGCAGAGGCGCTGTCCTCGAACGGGAGGTTCGAGGGCATCCGGATGTCCCTGCCAGAAGTACCTGCGAGGAGCGGCTCGTCGGGAGAGAACCAGTAGATCGGGGCCGCCAGCGAGGCGAGACGTTGAACCGTCATCTGGTCGTCCGTGCCCCACCACACGATGCCCGGGATGTTGCTGAAGTTGCACTGCCCGGCGTAGAGGGACGGGTCAACGGGCTTCGCCAGGCCGCTGGGTTGTGCCTGCGCCGCGAGCGGGACGGCCAATGCGAGAGCCGTAAGACAACTTCCCAGCCCGCCGATCCGACTGGTGTGAAACGAATTCGAGCCCTTCATGGCACACGATCCTCCCTCGCAGGTAGACGCCTCGCGAAGATGAAACTGGCCTCGATACTGCGACCGAGGACGAAACTGGTCATGACCGAACTCCGGCGCCCCGGAATCGCTCGAGAGTGCAGGCCGGCTCCATCCGGGAGGGCCAGTCGGCCTATCCGAGCCAGACGATCAACGAGTATCCGACGAACACGATTGGATACAGCAGCCGGCCAATCCGATCGATCTTCTGCACGACCGTCTGGCGTTCCCGGCTCATCAGGTAGGCGGTCCCTGCCATCGCGAACAGCGTCAGGATCACCAGCACGGTGGCTCCCAGCATGAACCAGTCGAGTCGCGTCAGGTACGAGAGCCGCGGGACGTGATTGGCCAGCATGAAGCGATAGGCGATCAGGGTGAGCATCGTGGTGACCACCACGCCGACCCGGGTGGGAATGACGGTGGGCGCGACCCAGAAGACGGTGTAGGCCATCAACACGATCGCGACGAGCGGAATCAGCACCTGGATCGTGTAGTACGTCACCCGCCGTGTCGCGGGAACCGTCAGCTTGACGCCGGAATTCTCAGGAGCGCCCGGTGCCATCCGGAAGGCCTCCGAGGTGAGCGTGGCCTCGCCGATGATCCAGTCGCTGACTGACAGATCCTGGTTGCGCAGCGCCGCGATGTTTGTCTCGGGAACCAACGTCCCGGGAGTCCCGACCCGTGCGGGCGACACCACCCACACGTAGAACTCGTGGCTGTCCAGCGGAAACTCGCGCAGGTCCAGGCGGGCCGAGAAATCGCCCGTGAATCGCTGCAGGTAGGTGACCGTGCCGTCAGGCTGAACGGTGACGGTCGAGGGCAGCGACTCTGTAACCGCGCGTCGGTTGTAGATCAGCAGCGTCGGGTGCCAGACGTCCGCGAGATCCAGGTTCCGGACCTCGTTCGAGCCGCCTGCAAGCGCCGGATCCCGCCAACTGGCGGCCATGAGCACGTCCGCCGAGAAGCTCTGATCCGCGTCGTGCACCGCCGACAGGTCCGCAAGCAGGAGCGCGATCCTCACCTCGCGGGGCGCTTCGAGCGACTCCTGCGCGATCGCGGGGGAGCCGATGCACGCTCCGATCAGGAAGACGGCGAGGGTTCGCAAGGTGTCCGGTCCTCTTCAGATGACGACCTGCCGGGGAGAGCCTGCGCCCGGCGGCGCTGGCAGCCGGCAGGCAACTTATCGCTGGCGCCTTCGCCGAGCCAGAAATCCGTCTTGACTCGAC
>CANPVW010000057.1 GCA_947581745.1 Candidatus Benthicola azotiphorus | reverse complement strand
CCATGACCATGCGCGCGACCCAGAAGAAGAGAATCTCGGGAGCCGTGCTGAGGGTCTGGGTCGGATAGAACGCCCCCACGTCCGGCGTGCTCTCCGGCCAGCCGAGAGTGCTGAAGGGCCACAGCCAGGAGCTGAACCAGGTATCCAGCACATCCGGGTCCTGTTCCAGCTGGCCGGCGCACGCCGGACAGGCTTCCGGATCCTCGCGGGCGACCACGATCTCTCCGCACGTATCGCAGTACCACACCGGAATGCGATGGCCCCACCAGAGCTGTCGACTTATGCACCAGTCGCGGACGTTGGTCATCCAGTGTTCGTACGTGGCGCCGAACCGCTCGGGGTGAAACTTCAGCCTGCCCTCCCGATACGCGTCCAGTGCCGGTTCGGCGAGGGGCTTCATCTTCACGAACCACTGCAGGCTGAGCCGCGGCTCGACGACCGTGGAACATCGATAGCAGTGACCGACCGAATGCTGGTGAGCCTCCACCTCTGCCAGCAGCCCGAGTGCCTCGAGATCCTCGAGGACCCGCCGGCGCGCCTCGAAGCGGTCCATCCCCCTGTACGCAGCTGGGGCCTGATCGCTGATCGTGGCATCCTCGTTCATGATGTCGACCCGGGGGAGATCGTGCCTGAGGCCGATCTCGAAGTCGTTCGGGTCGTGAGCCGGCGTCACCTTCACGAAGCCCGACCCGAACTCGGGGTCCACGAATTCGTCGGCGATCACGGGAATCCTCCGCCCGACCAGCGGCAGGATCACTGCACGACCCACCAGGCCCCTGTTCCTCTCGTCCGCCGGGTGCACCGCCACCGCCGTATCTCCCAGCATCGTCTCCGGCCTCGTCGTCGCGACGACGAGGGACTCTCCCTCCGAGTCCGCGAGCGGGTAGCGGATGTGGTAGAGGTGACCTTGAGTCTCCTCGTGCTCGGCCTCCTCGTTGGAGAGTGCCGTCAGGCAGCGCGGACACCAGTTGATGATGTAATTACCCCGGTAGATGAGCCCCTTCTCGTACAGCCGGACGAACACCTCCCGCACCGCCCGCGACAGACCTTCATCGAGAGTGAATCGCGTCCTGT
Organism: Candidatus Benthicola azotiphorus; assembly: GCA_947581745.1. GTDB lineage: Bacteria > Gemmatimonadota > Gemmatimonadetes > Palauibacterales > Palauibacteraceae > Benthicola > Benthicola azotiphorus. Next base: position 5,495 of record CANPVW010000057.1, on the reverse strand, counting down.
CCCAGTCGCAGGAGCAGCCCATTTTCTTCAGCTGGTCGATGATCGTCGAGCCGTACTGGTCGACCCATTCCCACACGCGGTCCACGAATCGCTCGCGCCCCAGGTCATGACGCGTCAGGCCTTCCCTGGCGAGATCCCGTTCGACCACGTTCTGCGTCGCGATGCCGGCATGGTCGGTTCCAGGAATCCACATCGCCGCGCGACCGCGCATCCTCTGGAAGCGAATGAGAACGTCCTGGATGGTGTTGTTGAGCCCGTGCCCCATGTGCAGAGCGGCCGTCACGTTCGGGGGCGGGATCGCTATGACGTAGGGATCGGCAGCCTCCAGGGCATCGACGTGAAACCCTCGCCGCTCCAGCCATCGGGCGTAGATCGGCGCTTCGATCCCGGTCGGGTCAAAGCGTGCACTCAGCTCGTGTCTCGCTGTCTCGTCGCTCATGGCTTCGCTGGATCCAGAATGCGGGCGCCTGCGAGCAGGCGTACGTGAGGCAGACAGTCTAGCGGAAGCCCGCTTCAGTCGCGAGGAGACGTGCCGCCGGAATCGGCACTGTCGGCCTCCGCCGCGATGGAATCCTGCGTGCGGCGCTCCACCTCTTCCTCGCTGCGACGGCGCATCTCCTCCAGACGGTCCTGCTGCGTACGCTCCACGTCCGTCCGGAAGTCCTGTCGCTGGATGTCCGCCAGATCGCGTGCTTCCTGTCGCAGCTCCCGCCCCAGAGGGCCCTCGGCGGCGAACAGAGCGCCAACGTTCATCGGGATCACGACCCCGCCGAGAACCAGCCCGTCAGGCGTCACTCCCCACTGCTGATCCCCCTCGCCGAACAGCCATTCCACGGCCCGACGGCGCTGTTCCTCCGTCAGCTGGAGGCTGTCGAGCATGGCCCCGAGGCGCGCCCGAATCACACCCTCCGCCTGTGCAAAGCGATCTTCGATGTACTCGGGCATCGGGCGGTTCTCGAAGTCCTGCCACAGACGCGGGTCGCCCTCACGCGGCCGCAAGCGCTCGGCGTTCGTCAGGCCAAAGCCTTCCTCCTCGCCGGCCGCGGGTGATCTCTCTCCGCCTCCCGGAGTCGGCGGCTCCGGCCGGCGGATCTCGTCGCGCTCGTCGGGCGGCAACGCAATGACCTCCTCGGCCGCCGATTCGGTCTCGATGTCCCCGATGTCTATGACCTGCAGGCCGATCTCCGGTCTCGGAGGCAGGGCGATAGGACGGAAGGTGCGGGTCGCGACATAGAACTGGCCCGACAGAAACAGCACGAGCAGGGCGTGGAGCACGGCCGATATGAACAGCCCGGTGCGCATCGACCTGCGGTAGCTGCGAGCGTAGTAGGCAGTCCGCGTCTCGGTCGGCGGCTGCCCCTTCGGCTCCTGCTCCTCGATCCCGGGGCGATCCCTCAAAGAGCCTCCCGCACCCTCCGCCCCGCCTCTTCCCAGGCATCCTCGGGAATCGCGAGTGACGCCCGCACGAATCCTTCACCACCGGGGCCCATCGAGGATCCCGGCAAGAGCACCAGTCCGGACTCCAGGAGGAGACGCCGACAGAACGCCTCCGAGGTTTCGGAGCTCGGGACGGGAAACCAGAGATAGAGCGTTCCGAGCGGAGCGGTGACGTCGAGGCCGGCAGCCCGGAATGCCCTGACGGCTGCCTCGCGCCGACTGGCGAGCTGAGCCAGACTCCACTGGATGTATGCGTCGGGATCGGCAAGCACTGCTGCGCCGGCAGCCTGGAGGGCCATGAAGGCACCGGTATCGAAGAAGGTCTTGACTCTTCGCAAAGCCGCGATCAGCTGCCGATTCCCGGCCGCCCAGCCCAGTCTCCAGCCGGTCATGTTGTAGGTCTTGGACATGGAGTGGAACTCCAGTCCGATCTCCCGACCCCCCTCGATCTCGAGCAGGCCCGGCGCCCGAAACCCGTCGAATGTGATTTCGGAGTATGCGTTGTCGAACAGCAGCACGGCCCCCCGCTCGTGACAGACCGCCACCACTTCCCGAAGGTAGGAGACCTCGGCAACGGCGCTCGTCGGGTTGTTGGGATAGTTCATGTACACGAGCCGCAGGCGGCCCGGAGCTCGCCTGATGACATCGGGAGGGATCAGAAAGCCCTCCTCGGCCCGCAGGGGGGTCCGGATCACGTTCGCGGCGGCGAAGTGCGAGCCGCCGAAGTAGGCCGCATACCCCGGATCCGGGACGATGACCGAATCGCCCGGGTCCAGCACGGCAAAGGCCGTCAACGCGATTGCCTCCTTGGTCCCGATCACGGGCAGCAGCTCGACGTCCGGATCGACAGCGACTCCGAAACGCCTGCCCATCCACCCCGCTATGGACGTCCTGTAGCCGGGCAGGCCCCGCTGAAAGCCGTACTTGCTGAGAGCAGGATCGCCAACGGCTTCCCGGACCACCTCGATCGCCACTTCCGGCACCGGCAGGCCCGGATCTCCAACGCCCAGGTCGATGACCGATCGCCCCTCGGCCAGCAGGCGGGCCTTGATGTCCGGCACGTCCGCCAGAGGATATGGAGGAAGTCCGGCCAGTCTCGCAGGCTCCGTCCACTCCGCGGCTTCGCGCACCGTCGAAACTGCGGTCTCTCTCATTTCGCCTCGCTGCCTCACTCAGGTCTTGAGCGGCTTCCTGCGGGCCGCCGGATAGAGAACGTTGTTCAAAATCAGCCGATATCCGGCTGAGTTCCTGTGCAGGTCCAGATCCGTCGGCGGATCACCCACCAGGTGTTGTGGATCTTCCGGATCGTGCCCACCGAGGAACGTGAAACTCCCCTCCCCCACCTGACCGTGCAAGTACTTGACCACACCCAGGGTCTCGTCACTCCCGAGCACTACGACACCCGGCTTCAGGCGCTCCGGATTGAAGCTCGTCGTCAGACCGTAGAAGTCCGGGATCACCCTCTCGGCTGACTGCGTCAACATGGTCGGCACCGGATCGATCTTCGCGCTGAAGTCGAACAGCTCGAAGCTGCCGAGCGGCCTGCGCCACGGTGTGTTGACTTGATGCCCGTCGATGTCGCTGAAGGCGCTGACCGAACCGTCGAGAACCAGATGGGCGCCGGTGAAGGCCATGGCCCGATCCCACGACATTCGATCCTCGGCAGCCGGATCCACCGGCGAACCGTCCGCGAATTCGGGAGTCAGGTCGGTCTCCTCCGACGCCAGAGCCAGGTCGAGCGTCTCAGTGGCCGTGCACATGGCGAACAGCAGCCCTCCTGCTTCCACGTAGCTCCTGATCGCGCGCGCCACGGCCTTCTTCAGCTCGGGCACGCTGGAGTAGCCGAATTCCGCCGCCACTTCCTCGTTTCGCTCGATCTCATCACGAAGCCACTCCGAGCCCGCGTAGCTCAAGTAGAATTTCGAGTACTGGCCGGTGAAGTCTTCGTGATGCAGGTGCAGCCAGTCGAAACGCGCCAGCCCGTCGGTTAGCACCTCCGGATCCCATACCCGCTCGTAGGGGATTCCTGCGTATTCAAGCGCCAATGTCACAGCGTCGTCCCATGGAGATGAGTTGGGAGGCGTGTACACCGCCACCACGGGGGCCTTCTCGAGCGGCACGGCCTCCATGTTCGATTCTTCGATGACCAATCGGAGCGATGCCAGCTCCCGTCCGCTGATCGATTCGACCGAGACTCCAAGCAGTGCCGCCCGTCTCCTCACGGGATCCGTCTCGGGAAGGAGGAACGACCCGCCCCGGTAGTTCAGGATCCACTCCGCACGCTCCCCGTCCGCGATCGTGTGGTACACGAGTCCGTAGGCCCGGAGCTGATTGGACTGCCGACCGTCCATCGGGACAAGCAGCGTCTGTCCCCTCACCATGGTCGGCACGAGTACCATGGCAAACGCCAGGACGAAGGCCGGAGGCAGCTTCATGCGCCCGGCACCCCACCCTGGAGCTCGGCCAGGACTCTCCGGGCCACGGGGGCCATGGCGCTCTCGGGATACCCTACGATCAGCCTCTCGAGCCACTGCTCGGCCTGTTCCGGCGCCGCTTCGCGGTCGTCGCGCGCGAGATCGAGCAGAGCGCGGGGCGCCGCCGGGGAGGACGGCCAGCGCTCGACGATCACCAGTCGGACGCGCCGAGCCGCATCACTCCGGCCGCTTGCACTCAGCGCGTCAGCGGCGAAGGTCGCCAGCAGATCTCCACCTGCCGGCCGCTCGCGCGCCCACCCGTCTACGGCGTCCAGCAGAGGTCCGTCGTCATTCGTGGAGGCGGACTTCACGAGTCCCCTTCCCAGCTGATCGATGCGCGCCGAGTCACACTCCTCCACGAGCATCAGCATCTCGAGCGCCTCGATGCGCTTGCCGGGCTCGGCCGCCGCAAGCTCTCCGGCCAGCTCCAGGTGCGGCCGGGCCGCCCCTGGATGACCCGCCAGCAGCTCGATCCTGCCGAGGGTCGGTGCCTGCAGAGCCGCCTCTTCCGGGCCTCTCGGCGGAACGGACGCAAGCACGCCTCTTGCTCGTTCGAGCCGGCCGCGCGTCAGCCATTCCTCGGCCGCTCGAACTGCCATTTCCACGCTCTCGCGGTAGTCGTCGGGATACAGATTCAGGTGCTCACGCAGGAGCTCCCCCGCCCCCTCCGGATCGTCCCGGACGGTAAGCTCGTGCAAACGGCGGAGAGCCACACCGTACAGTTCCGAACCCGGGTCCGCCTGCGACAGGAGATGTGCGAACGACTGGCGCGCAGCCTCCCGCCTCCCGGCCTCGAGCGACAGCTCGGCCGCGGTGGCCGTCCAGTAACGCGCTTCATCCGGGGAGTGGCTCCGGGCCGCCAGCATGTCTGCAGCCCAGCCGGCTCCCGCCGGATCGCCGGCGTCCGTCGCGAGCCCCACGTAATCCCGCAGGACCGCATCGCCTCCCGCTTCGGGAAGCGCGGTGACCGTGCTCTCGACCACCTCCCGTGCCCACTCGAACTCACCCACGAGAAGGGCCAGCCTGACCGCCCCGTTACGCTGCGTAAGAGTGGCGTCCGTCGACTCGAATTCCTCCCGCAGGGCGCCGAGCGCACCCTCCCGGCTCAAACCCGGATCCCGCAGCCAGCGCCCGACGGCCTCTACCCCGGCATCTCCCCAGGCGAGCATCTCCCGCCATTCCGCGGCGGCATCCGCATAGCGGCCATTCTCCGCCTGCAAGGCCGCCAGCTCCTGCACGAAGACGTGGTCCGATCCTATGGCTGTCCGACCTTCCTGCAACGCACGGATCGCTCCCTCCACGTTTCCCGATCGGGCCCGCAGCTCGGACAGGGCAGCGTAGGCGGACGCATCCGTCGGATCCCGTGCGATCCAGCGTCTCGTGATCGCAAGCGCGCTGTCCGGGAGACCCGAAGCCTGGAGCGTCCGGATCCATACCTGCCTCGCGGTGGGGAGTCCGGGGCCACCCTGTCGCACGGCCCTTTCGGCCGCAGGCAGTGCCCGGCCCGGATCTCCCGTCTCCTCCGCTATCCGGGCCAGGAGCACGAGCGCGGACAGGGAGCCCGGGTACTCGGCCAGCAGGCCG
>CANPVW010000056.1 GCA_947581745.1 Candidatus Benthicola azotiphorus | reverse complement strand
CTCGGAGGGGGATCTCTCGTCGCGTCGACCGGCGTCAGCCCGTTCATACTCGGTGATGCCCTGAAGGTCGTCCTGGTGCTTGCGATCTCCCGGTACGGATGGGGTGCGCTGCGCCGAGCTGACCAAGCGTAGTCGTGACGCGGGCCGCCGACGCCGAGTTCAGCGGCTCGCGGGCCTCCGTGAGGGGACGCCGCCCGCGCCACGGAAGGCGTGGGGCCGTCGCCTGGCTGCGTACGTGGTCCTTCTGGTGTCCGGCGTCTTCGCCCTGCAGGTCGTGGTCGCCTTCTTCGACCCGGAGTCCATCGGTGAGCTGACGGTGGCGGGTGCGGGGGCGGCGTGCGTGGCGGCGGTGCTCGCCACCTGGGTCATGATGTCCGGCGTGGAGTCGAGATCGCCCGCGGCGCTGGGACTGGCGCTGACACTCCGCGGAGCACGGGATTTCGCGCAAGGCGCCATGATCGGCTCCATCCTGCTCTCCGCTGTCGTGGTCTGCATGGCGCTGTTGGGTTGGCTGGCCCCCGCCGCGGCCGTCCGGCCGGCGGCCGCGCCATCCGGTTCGATTTCGTATGTTACGCTGTTACTGGGTCTTGCAGCGCTGTTTGAAGAAATCGCGGTGCGCGGCTATCCGTTTCAGGTCATTGCCCGGGCGCACGGACCGGTCGCGGCAATCGCTGTGACTTCGATCGTCTTCGCGGGACTTCACGCGGCGAATCCGGGGGCCGGCTGGCTGTCTCTCTGCAACACGCTGCTGGCCGGGATCTTGCTCGGAATCACCTACTGGAGGACTCTCAGTCTGTGGCTGGTCACGGGCGTACATTTCGCCTGGAACTGGACCATGGGAGTTGGAGCCGGGCTCCCGGTGAGCGGGCTGCACCTGGATGCTTCGTTGATCGAGGTGACGAGCCGCGGGCCCGCGGAGTGGACGGGTGGAGGGTACGGCCCGGAAGCGGGCCTGCTGCTCACCCTGGGTACCCTTGGCGGGATCTTCTGGACGGTGCGGACTACCCGTCTGTCCCGTGATCCGTCCGTACTCGCCAGGGGACCGCTGGTCGGATCGGGCTGGAGTCGGAACTCGGGTCGGAGCGAACCGCAGTTCGGGGGCGTCGACCACCGGTGAAAGCGATGGGAGAAAAGATGAACGCCAATCAGGTGGACCTAGTGGGCGTGGTGGGCGCCGGAACGATGGGCAACGGGATCGCGCACGTCTTCGCTCTGGCGGGAATCGATGTGATCCTCGTGGACGCCGTGCCGGAGGCGCTGGAGCGGGCCCGATCGAGCATTGAGAAGAACCTGGGCAGGCAGCTGGCCAAGAGCCGGATCGACGCGGCGGAGGCGAGGGCGGCGCTCGAGCGCGTTCAAACCGAAACCGACGTGGAAGCGCTTGCGCGAGCTTCTCTGGTCGTGGAGGCGGTCCCCGAGAGCCGGGATCTGAAGTTGGAGATCTTCGGGCGCCTCGACGAGCTGTGCGAGTCGAGCGCGGTTCTCGCTTCGAACACCAGCTCCATTTCGATCACCGAGCTGGCGGGGGCGGTGAGCCGCCCCGGTCGGTTCATCGGGATGCACTTCATGAATCCGGTTCCGGTCATGCAGCTCGTGGAGGTGATCCGCGGACTCGAGACGGACGACGCGACCACGGAGCTCACGCTGGCCCTCTGCGAGCGCGTGGGCAAGACGCCGGTCGAGGTGAACGATTTCGCCGGGTTCGTTTCGAATCGGATTCTGATGCCGATGATCAACGAGGCCGTTTTCTGCCTGCTCGAGGGCGTGGCAGAGCCCCAGGCGATCGATACCGTGATGAAGCTCGGGATGAACCATCCGATGGGTCCCCTGTCCCTGGCGGACCTGATCGGCCTCGACACCTGTCTGTTCATCATGCAGGTCCTCCACAGGGACCTCGGCGACGACAAGTACCGCCCGTGTCCGTTGTTGGCCAAGTACGTGGCCGCAGGTCGCCTCGGGCGCAAGAGCGGCCGCGGCTTCTTCGAGTACGCGGATGCGTAGATCCCACGCCGGAGCCCGTCTGACCGACGAGCAGCGGGAGATCCTGCTCCTGGCGAGGAGGTTCGCCCGTAACGAGCTGCGCCCGGGAGCGGCGGCCCGGGATCGGAACGAGGACTCGTTCGATCCGGGACCGACCCGCCAGCTGGGAGAGCTGGGCTTCCTCGGGATGCTGATTCCCGAAGAATACGAGGGGCTCGGCCTGGAAATGCTCACCTACCTCTACGTGCTGGAGGAGATCGCGTGGGGGGATGCTTCGGTCGCGGTCTCGATGAGCGTCCACAATTCACTGCCGACTCAGACCCTGCTCCGCCACGGCACGGAAGAACAGAAGGAGCGCTGGCTCAAGCCGATGGCGCGGGGAGAGATCCTGGGAGCGTTCTCGCTGTCGGAGGCGGACGCGGGCAGCGATGCGGCAGCGATCACGACGCAGGCCATCCGCGATGGAGAGGGCTGGCGGTTGAACGGAGCGAAGATGTGGGTGACGAACGGTGCGTCCGCCGATCTCGTGCTGATGATGGTTCGCACGGATGAGCCGGGGAGTCGGAACGGGTCGAAGGGCATCGGAGCGTTCCTCGTGCCGACGGACACCGACGGATACATTCCCGGGAAGAAAGAGCGCAAGATGGGCCTTCGAGGGTCGGAGACGGTCGCCGTGACCCTCGAGGACCTGTATCTCGGGCCCGAGCACCTTATCGGAGAGCCGGGCCTGGGATTCAAGTACGCCCTCGAGGCCCTGGAGGGCGGCAGATTGGGGATCGCCGCACAGGCGATCGGGATCGCCGAGGCGGCGCTCGACCATACGCGCGACTACGCGGAGCAGAGGGTCCAGTTCGGCCGGCCGATCTCCGAGTTTCAGGGGATCCAGTTCAAGCTGGCGGACATGGCGACGCGCCTCGAGGCGTCTCGGGGCCTGCTGTACCGCGCGGCCCTGGCGTACGACGCAGACGAGGCTCGCAAACGGAAGCTCTCCAGCATGGCGAAGCTGAACGCCAGCGAGACCGCGGTGTGGGTAACCCGGCAGGCCGTGCAGGTGTTCGGTGGATACGGGTACAGCCGGGAATATCCGGTGGAGAGGCTGTTCAGAGACGCGAAGGTGACGGAGATTTACGAGGGCACCAGTGAGATTCACCGCATGATCATAGCGCGGGAACTTTACCTGGAGAGAGGAAGCGACTAGTGAGCACCGAAACCAGCTACGCGGACAGGGTCGCTGAGAGCGCCGACGAGAGGAGCGAGATGTTCGACCTCCTGTCGCGGCACGATCACGAGCAGGTGGTATTCACCTACGATCCGTCCAGCGGATACAGGGGCATCATCGCGATACACAACACCGCCCTGGGACCGGCCCTCGGAGGCACCCGATTCTGGAGCTACGACTCGGATTACGATGCTCTCATCGACGTGCTCCGCCTGTCGCGGGGCATGACCTACAAGGCGGCGGTCGCGGGCCTCAACCTGGGCGGCGGCAAGGCCGTGATCATCGGGGACAACCGCACGGCGCAGCGCGAGATGATCATGCGCGCCCACGGGCGGGCCGTGGAATCCCTGGGGGGGCGCTATTACACGGCGGAGGACGTGGGCACGTCCGTGGCGGACATGGACTACATTCACATGGAGACGGAGCACGTCGTCGGGATGGCGGGCAAGTCGGGTGATCCGTCGCCGGTCACCGCCTACGGCACGTACCGGGGAATCAAGGCCTGCTCGCTGAAGAAGTTCGGAACCGACGACCTGGCGGGTCGCTCGGTCGTGATCCAGGGCGCCGGGCACGTCGGGTACTTCCTTGCCGAGGACCTCCGGGGCGAAGGAGCGACGGTGTTCGTCGCCGACATCGATCCGGATCGGGTCCAGCGGTGCGTGGACGAGCTCGGCTGCGAGGCCATAGGCGTGGACGAGGTCTACGACGTCGACGCGGACGTGTTCGCTCCGTGTGCCCTGGGAGCCATCCTGAACGACGACACGATCCCGAAGCTGAAGGTGCAGATCGTTGCGGGAGCGGCGAACAATCAGCTCGCGAAGTCGCGCCACGCAGCCATGCTGGCGGAGCGCGAGATCCTGTACGCCCCGGACTACGTGATCAACGCGGGTGGCCTCATCAACGTCTATTCGGAGCTTGCGGGCTGGTCCCTGGAACGTTCCAAGCGCAAGGCGGGCGAGATCTACTCGACGCTTCTCGCGATATTCGAGCTGGCGGATGCCGAGGGAATCACCAGCGCAGACGCGGCCGACGAGGTGGCGATGCGGCGGGTTCACGCCGTCACGCAGTTGCATCGGACCTACGTGTGAGCACGATGACGAAATCGCCGATTCCGACCGGAGAGACGGATGTCGCTCCTTCCTGCGACCACCTCGAGGCCGTCGATCCGCAGGTATTCGAGGCCATCAGGGCCGAGGCCGCCAGGCAGCACG
>CANPVW010000055.1 GCA_947581745.1 Candidatus Benthicola azotiphorus | reverse complement strand
GCGAAGCCCGCGCCCGCCAGTACGGTCGTCATTTCGGCCCGCTCCTCCAGTGCGTCCCGCCCGCTTGCCGGCCCGGGATCTTCATGCGGTGAACAACCCCGCGAAGCCCATGAAGGCCAGCGAGAGACTGCCCGCGATGATCAGCACGAGGCCCATGTTGCGCGCGGCGGCCGGTACGCTGGCCGTTTCCGTGGTCTCGCGAATCGATGCCATGAGAACGAGTGCCAGGGTGAGGCCGAGTCCGGCGCCGAGCGCGAACATCAGTCCCTCCAGGAAGTCGTACCCACGGTTCGTGTTGAAGATCGCGTACCCGAGGATCGCGCAGTTCGTGGTGATCAGGGGCAGGAAGATCCCGAGCTGCCGGAACAGGGTGGGGCTGAACTTCTTGATCGCCATCTCCGTGATCTGGACGAACGACGCGATCACGACGATGAAGGAGATGAGTCTGAGGTAGGGAGCGTGCGGCAGCACGAACGTGTTCAGAAACCACACGCAGACCGAGGTCGTCACGAGGACGAAGATGTTCGCCAGCCCCATGCGCAGCGCCGTCTCCACCTTGGCCGACACTCCCATGAACGGACACAGGCCGAGGAACAGGTGCAGCGTGAAGTTGTTCACCAGCATGGCCGAGAGAAGGATCCAGAACAGTTCGCCCATCAGGCCGCCTCCTCTCCACTCGCGACGCCGTGAGGCCACTGACGGACGCGTATCGTTTCGGCCTTCCGCTCCTTCCACCACCCGAACACGAGCAGAATGGAGCCCAGCGTGAGGAATCCTCCCGGCGGCAGGATCATCACGATCCACGGCTCGAAGTTCTCGCCGAACAGGCTGTGGCCCATGATGGAGCCGCTGCCCAGGATCTCACGAAAGGTCCCCATCATCAGCAGTGCGATCATGAAGCCGGCTCCGGAGCCGGCCGCGTCCAGGATGGACCTCCCGACCGGTCTCTTGGAGGCGAAGGCTTCCTGCCGGCCGAGGATCATGCAGTTGACGACGATGAGGGCTATGAAGGCGCCGAGCTCCTTGTGGATCAGTGGCACGACGGCCGCCAGCACGAAGTCCGCGATCGTGACGAAGGTGGCGATGATCAGGATGTAGGCCGAGATCCGCACCTCGGCTGGGATCCAGCTCTTGACGAGAGACACCAGGAAGCTGGATCCGACCAGCACGAAAAACGTCGCGAGCCCCATCGCGAGGCTGTTCGGGACCGTGTTGGTCACCGCCAGCGCCGGGCACAGGCCCAGCAGCTGCACCAGCACCGGGTTTTCCTTCCAGATGCCGCGCAGCAGGTCCTCGGTCGGCGTGGTTTCCCTCATGATCCCTCGTCGCCTCCGGCGCCCGCTGAGCTGTCGGCCGTCGCGACCGGAGGGGCCTGCGGGGCTGGTCCCGGTTCGTGCTCGGTCAGCGCCGGCCCCAGCGCCTCCAGGCGATGGTTGATGATGCCGATCACGGCTCGCGACGAGATCGTCGCTCCCGTGATCATGTCGACTTCGTTCTCCGAGCCGGTGCCCGCACCCTGCTTGACCCCGACGATCGGGGCGCTCACGCCCTGGAACCCGTTCACGAAGTTCATGTCCTTGATGATCTTGTCGCCGAGTCCGGGAGTTTCCTTGCTCTCCAGGACCTTCATCCCGAGCAGTCGTCCGCTGTCGACATCGTATCCGAAGATCAGCTGGATGACATCCTGAAAGCCGGGCTCGGCCCCCGTCACGGCGTAGCCCGCCGGAGCCCCGGACGCGTCGAAGCCGAGGAACACCTTCTCGGCCGTGACCGTGTCCGACCCTTCGGGAAGCTTTTCAACGAGCCCGTCCGGAGTAACGTACAGGGACCGGTAGCTCGCCGGGCCGTTCAGAACCTCGAGCACCGCGGCGCGGAGCGCGGCTTCCCTGTGCGCCTGTATCTGCGGGTCGGCCCACTGAAACACGAGCACGATCACCAGGCCCGCCAGGGCCCCCGCGATGGCCAGCGTGGCGATCAGCTTCGACGAGGCCACCTGCGGGGGCACGGGCGGCCCGCCGCCGGTCGCCGTGTCATCGGGGTCGCGACCTTCCGCCGGGATGGTCGGAAGCTCCTTCACGCTTCCGCTCCCTTCGGCTTGCGCCGCGGCTTCCCGAACACGCGTGGCTGAGTGGTGCGGTTGATGAACGGAACCAGCGCGTTCATGAACAGGATCGCGTACATCACGCCTTCCGGGAGTCCTCCCCAGACCCGAATGAGAACGACCAGGAGACCTATGCCGGCGCCGAAGATCCAGGCCCCGGCCGGCGTCACGGGGGACGTGACCATGTCCGTGGCCATGTACATGGCTCCGAGCATCAGACCGCCCGAGAACAGCATGAACAGGGGGTTCGGGAAGCGGTCGGGTCCGATCGCGTACAGGACCCCCGAGAACGCTAGGACCGTGAGGAAGATGCTCGCCGGGATGCGCCAGTCCAGATACTTGCGCAGCGCCAGGTAGCCGCCGCACAACAGGATGAGCAGGCCGGCCGTCTCGCCTATCGATCCGGCCGTGGAACCGATCATGAGATCCCAGGTGCCGGTCGGCAGTCCCTCGAACTTCATCAGTCCCAGCGGAGTGGCTCCGGTCGCGATGTCGGGCGCGCTGGGAGACATCAACGGGAGGGCGAAGTTGTCGCCCCGGAGCGACCACCAGGTCGCGGGCTGAACCGGCCAGGTCGTGATCGCGATCGGAAACGCCGCTTGCAGGAACGCGCGTCCGAGGAGCGCCGGGTTGAACACGTTCTGGCCGAGTCCACCGAAGATCAGCTTGCCGAACGCGATCCCGAACACGCCGCCCAGGAAGGCCATCCACATCGGAAAGCCGGGTGGCAGGATCAGACCGAGCAGGAGGCCCGTGATGACCGCCGACCCGTCGCCCGTGCTCCCCTTCCTGCCGAACAGCCGCTCCGTGAGCACGGCGCCGATCGTGGCCGCGCCCACCACGAGCAATGCGCTCGGCCCGAAATAGTAGGTCGCCACCGCGAGGATCGGCACCAGCGATCCGACCACGTTCCACATGATCCGGGGCGTGGAATGCGACGAGCGGAGGTGGGGTGATGCCGCGATCCGGAGTCTGAGCTCGGCCATGGAGTCGAGATCCGGACTCGTGGCGCGTCGCCCGTCCGGGCCGGGGACGCTCATGCGGCCGCCTTCCGCTTGCGCAACATGTTCTTCCCGAGCGCGAACATCTGGGACAGCGGGATGTGCGATGGACACACGTACGAGCAGCATCCGCACAGCATGCAGTCCATGAGGTTGGCGGCCTCCATCTCGTCGTACCTGCCGGCCTGGGCCTGCGTGCCGAGCAGCGATGGATTCAGGAACACGGGACACGCTTCGAGGCAGCGGCCACAGTGGATGCACGGGTAGCGTTCCACAGATCGGGCCTGGTCCTTCGTCAGAACGACGACGCCGGTCGTGCCCTTGATGAGCGGGGTGTCCAGGTCCGGTTGCGCGGCACCCATCATCGGCCCGCCGAACACGATCTGCGTCGCCTCGTCCGTGACCCCTTCACAGAACTCGAGCACGTCCCTCAGGCGAGTTCCCACCGGCACGAGGAGGTTGGAAGGCCGGCGGACGCCCGGTCCGGTGACGGTGACGATGCGCTCGATCAACGGGTAGCCGGTCTCGAAGATCTCCCCGATGCAGGCGATCGATCCAACGTTCTGGACCACGACACCCACGTGCATCGGGAGCTTGCCGGAGGGCACCTCGCGCCCTGTGACGACCTTGATGAGCATCTTCTCGGCCCCCTGGGGGTACTTGACCGTCAGGGGCAGGACGGAGACGTCCAGGTCGTCCGGCAGGGTGTCCTGCAGACGGGAGATCGCGTCCGGCTTGTTCTTCTCGACCCCGATCACGGCCTTGTCGACCCCCAGCGCCTTCATCATGATCCGGATGCCGAACTGTACTCTCGCCGGGTACTCCACCATGGTACGGTGGTCCGTGGTGAGGTACGGCTCGCACTCGGCGCCGTTGATGATCAGCGTGTGGACCGGCATGTCGTCCGGCGGCAGCAGCTTCACGTGCGTGGGGAAGGCCGCACCGCCGAGCCCGACGACGCCCGCCTTCTGTACTTCTTCCACGACCTGCTTGGGCGACAGGCCCTCCCAGCGCGGCACGATCCGCGGCCTCGGTACCTGGGGGGAGAAACGGTCGACCGCGATGACGACGGACTCGGCCATCGAACCGTCCGGGTGCGGGCAGAGGCGGATGTCCTTCACCGTGCCGGCCGCGGACGCGTGGATCGGCACCGACACGAAACCGTCGGCTTCCGCCACCTTGTCGCCCCGCTCCACCCGGTCACCCGCCTTCACCAGAAGGCGCGCAGGCTTGCCCGCATGCTGCCTGAGGGGAAGGACGATCTCGTCAGGGAACGGCATGCGCCGTACCCGCACCTTCTCCGTAAGGTGCTTGCTTTCCGGCGGGTGCACGCCGTGCCGGAATGTGCTGGATCCGAGCATGTCGCTCCTTTCAGCCGTTCGCTCGGTTCAAGTCAGTTGAACGGCTGCGCCCGCTCGATCCACTTTTCGAGGTCCTTCTCCTTCTTGTTCAGCGGAGTCCCGGGGTGGATGATCCCCGCCGTGCACTTCTCGGCCGCCTGCACGATCTCCGCGAACGTGCCGGCCTTCGCGTCCTTGATGTACGCCTGCTTGTTCTCGTCGTAGGCGAACATCTTCTTGTTGATGTTGATGCACTCGTCGCACGAGGTGCAGCGGGCCGTCTCGATGTACGGCTCCATTACGAGGTCTTCGTCCTCGTCCCCGGCCTCCGCCGGAGCCGGCGCGGCAGGTGCCGGCGCGATCTCGGTGACATCGGCTACTGCCACGGCCTGAGCGGGGGTGACCGCCGGGGCGACCCCCACGGCTGCGCCTCCGTTTCCGCTACCGCCCGGAGGGCCGGCGAGGCCCGCCACCGCTTCGGCGGTGATCGGCTGGAGCCCCGGATCGGCGTTGGCCCGAGCCAGAATCTCGGCCACGGTGAGATTGCCGTCCCCGGAGGCCAGGAGGCCTTCGGCCATGCGCCGGGCCACGAGCGCCGGGTAGCTCATCCTGAGCTCGGCGAGCCGGGCGTCGTACTCGGCGCGCAGAAGCGCCGTCTTCGCCTCGAACTCCGCCTCCATTTCATCTGAGATGTCAGCCCGGACGGAAGCGGGCACCTCGAGCCCCGCCAGCTCCTTCAACTGTGACCAGTAGAGGAGGCGGTCCTCCGCCAGCAGGACCATCTCAATCGAGCATGCCAGGCGCCCGAGCTTCTTCTCCGAGTCGATCACCCAGATGAAGGGCGTCTTGCCGACCCGCTCTTCCTCCGAAAGATCCAGGAACTCGTGGAACGGCACCTGGTCGTCGTCCCAGTCCGCCGGCTTGATCCGCTTGAAGTGCTTCTTGAAGCGGCCCTCCGTGGCCGCCCAATCGGCGGTGGTCACGGGCAGCTCCATCTTCTGCGTCTGGCCGTCCTCTCCCACGTACTCCAGCTCGTAGGTCGGCCAGATCTGGTCGACCTCGGGATTGCCGCTGAGGTCCATGCAGTCGGCGATCGTCGCTCCCGCATCCGGGTCGAAGATCAGGAACGGGAACGCCCGCCCCTCGAGTGCGAACCGCGCGGCATTGGGCGCCCACTCGTCGGCCAGGCCGTGCTCGACGGGGCAAGGGGTGTAGATGTTCATCACCGCGGGCCGCGGTGACTTCAGCGCCCGGATCACGCCGCCGATCATGTGCGACGCCGACGCCTGCGACGACTGGAGCACGAAGGCGCCTCGATGCGCGAGCGCGATCAGCGCCAGCTCCTTGCGGGTCTCTTCCTTGCCGTGCTGAGCCTTCCCGTATGCGGCCATGTCGGACACCTGTCCGATGAATCCGCTCGTGCAGGCCTGCCCGCCCGTGTTCGAGTAGACCTGGGTATCGAGCACGACCACCCGGATCGGCTTACCCGAGGCGAGGAGCCGCGACAGGTTCTGGAACCCGATGTCCATCATCGCCCCGTCGCCGCCGATGGCCACGATCGGGGCACACATGTCGAACTCTTCGTCCGTGAAGTCGTGCCATGTGAGCGCCACGAACTCGGGCTCGTGGACCGCGGCATCGTATTCTCCGGAGGCGAGCAGCCGGGCCCGCCGGACGGCGGCGAACGCGTCCTGCATCTTCCGCATGTGGCCTTCGAAGATCCCGATGGCGACGGACGGAGAATCCTGGAACAGGTGGTTCACCCACGGATACGGATACGGGTTGTAAGGGAACGTGCTGCCCCACACCGACGAGCAGCCGGTGCTGTTGCTGATCCCCATGTTGGCCCGCCCCTGGCCGCTCGGGCCCTTCGTATAGCGCCACAGCAGGTCCTTGAGGGCCGCGATCGCATCCGCGTAGAGCTTGAGCTGCGCGCGCCTGTCATCGTCGAGCGGAACCTCGGCCGCACCGCCGTCGGCGAGCGCCGCCAGGTCGAGGTCCGCGTCCGCCGAGAGCAGGGCCCGGGCCTTCGCGTCCAGAGTCCCGATCAGCTCCTCGAGATCCGATATGAAGTTCTCCACCCGCGGCTGCATCAGCGACTCGACCGCCGATACGATGAGGTGCACGGCCGTCTTCTCCCCGCATCCCATGCACGCCCCGTCGCCGCCCGCCATGGTGCGGTAGTTCTCCTTCTTGAGCAGGAGCGACGGGAGCACCCCGATGCCTTCCTCCAGGTTCCGGATGTTGATGAACCGGTCGGCCGTGTCCGGCAGGTTCTCCCACATCTTCCAGTTGCGCCGGAGCTGGTCCAGGTTCTCCTCGTCCTGACGAACCGTGACCAGGGCTCCGTCGGCGCACACGTCCACACAGATGTTGCAGCCCTTGCAGGCCTCCGGGTTCACGGTGATCGACAGAAGGCCTCCCGCCCCCTTCTCCTTGTTCTCATGGACGTCGAAGAACGGGACCGTCTTGGCCAGCGGAAAGTCTGCCAGCACCGAGTACACGGCCG
Organism: Candidatus Benthicola azotiphorus; assembly: GCA_947581745.1. Classification (GTDB taxonomy): domain Bacteria; phylum Gemmatimonadota; class Gemmatimonadetes; order Palauibacterales; family Palauibacteraceae; genus Benthicola; species Benthicola azotiphorus. The sequence goes on along the minus strand of CANPVW010000055.1, from coordinate 8,806 downwards.
CGAACTCCTCGTCGAGCGACTTCTTGCGGTCCGCGTCCCATGGCAGCTTCTCGACCAGGTTGCCGTATGCCGTCGTGATCGTGTCGCCGAACGTCCTGTACGGGACGGCCTTGAGGACCTTGTGCGCCTCGCGGGCCAGGTTCGCCGAGATCGACTGAATGCGGTCGAGCGGCTTCCCGTTCTGTGCGGTGCGGATCGCGGTCTGGATCACGTCCTCGACCGAGTTCACGAGCCCCGGGATCGCCGCGTCCGGGCACTGAGTCCAGCACTGGGCGCACCCGGTGCACCTGGCGGCGATGAACTCCGGGATCTCGAACCGGATGTCCGACATGTCGCGCACCGTGCTGGTCGCTGCCGGAATGGCGCTGATCGCCGCGAACGGGTCGGCGATCACGTCCTGATCGAGCCCGCACAGCGAGCACACCTGCTCCCAGAAGCGCCCCTGGTTTCCGATCCCCCAGTCCTGGTCGGCGTGATCGAGGAGGGTAGGGATCTGGCCCACCGCGGCCTCCGCCATGACCTGGCCGGCGCCCACGAGCTCGCCCTCGGCTTCCACCTGCCGGACTTCGTCGAATCCACGACGGATCACCTTGAGGTTGGCTTCCACCACGCGCTCGCCCAGATGTCCGAACTTCTTCTGGAGCTGCTTCCGCATGCCCTGGAACAGAGTCTCTTCGTCGAGGCCCTCGGTCTTCATGAACGGCGATGTTCGGAAGAAGGCGCCCATGAACGCCGTGCCCTGCATCCGGTAGCGCAGGTCGGGATCGGTGGCCTCCTCGGTAGCGATCTTGAAGGCATCCAGGGTGTAGACCTTGATGTCCTTCTCCTGGATCGTCCGGCGTGCCTGCGGGGGCAGGGAAGCCCAGACCTCCTCCGGCTCGTGATCGCTCTGGATGACGAACACGCCGCCTTCCTGCATGCCGGCCAGCGGGTTCGAATTGCGGAACACGTTCGGGTCGGGCGACAGAACGACGTTCACGAACTTGAGCTCGCCGTTCAGTCGCAGCGGCTCGCGTGACAGGACGCCGTAGAACGTGGTGGGCTGCCCCTTCTTCTCGGACCCGTACTTCGGATTGGCCTTCACGTTCAGGCCGGCCAGCTCGAACGCGGTCATGACCACGTTCTTTCCCATCGTGATCGCGCCCCAGCCGCCGACGGAGTGGATGCGCAGCGAGATCGCGTCCTTCGGGAGCAAGTTGATCTGGGTCTCGGGGACGAGCGCCCGCTCGGCAAGGTCCGGATAGTGCTCGAGGAGCTTCTCCTGCCATATCTCGAGCTTCGGCAGCTTGGTCCCCTCCCGCACGAAGTCTATGCCCAGGTAGTACTGTCGGCGCTTGCGCCCCTTGGGCAGCATGTTCTCCACCGCCAGAACGAGGTCTGCCGGCTGCAGGTCGCGGCTGCCGAAACCGAAGCCGGCCGAGTAGAAGTCGGGGACCTGCTCGGCCGCCACGTCGGCCACGCCGGGGAACGGACGGGCTCCGTCCTTCGCGCTGCGGGCGGCACGGTCGTTTTCCTGACCCTGTGACATGGCCGCCCGGATCTCGCGCAGCAGAGGCTGATCCACGGCGAGCGGCTGGTCACAGCGCTCCAGGACCGTGACGCCCTTCTTCCCCTTCAGCATGCCGCTGATCCGGTCGGCCGGGAACGGACGGAACATCACGACGTCCATCACGCCGATCTTCAGGCCGCGTTCGGCTCGCAGATAGTCGGCGACGACCTCGGCGTTCGACACGACCGATCCCTGCCCGACCAGGACGTAGTCCGCGTCGTCCATCCGATATCCCATGGCGCGGTCGTAACGGCGGCCCGTCAGCTCGCGGTATTCCGCCATCGCTCGATCGGCCAGCTCCCGCACATGGTCGAAGTAGAACGGCCGCTGGGCGGCCACTCCCTGCATGTACGAGTCCTGGTTCTGCACTGAGCCCAGGAGCGCCGGGTAGTCGAGGTCGAACATCTCCGGAATGCGGCGCCGCTTCTCTCCGAACGTGAGGACCTGCGCCGGCGTGGGTGACTCGATCATGTCCGCCGGGTCTCCCAGGTACTCCTTGATCAGGTCCCGCTCGGGCAGGAGAAGCGACTCGATCACGTGGCTCGTCAGGAAGCCGTCCTGCGCCACGAGTCCGGGGTTCAGGCTGAGCTCCGCGATGCGGTGGGCGATCAGCGTCAGGTCGGCGATCGCCTGCACGTCCTTGCCGAACAGCTGGAAGAAGCCCGTGTCGTCCACCGCGTGGTAGTCATCGTGACCGGCGTGCACGTTCAGGGCGTGCTTCGTCATGGCGCGCGCCGCTATGTTCAGCACGTACGTGAGGCGCTTGCCGACGGCCGCGTACAGCGACTCGTGCATGTATGCGATTCCCTGGCCGCTCGAGAAGTTGGTCGCGCGGAGCCCCGTCATGCTCATGCCTGCAGTGACACCTGCCGCCGCGTGCTCGCCCTCCGGCTCGAAGAACAGGAGCCTCCGCCCGTTGACGTTGGTGCTGCCTGCGGCCTTCGCGGCGGCCCATCCCTCGCCCATCTGAGTCGACGGCGTGATCGGGTACGCTCCGGCGCCCTCGCTGGCGGCGGTCTCCATCTCCACGACCGCCGAGCTGCCATCCATGGCCATCGGAACGCCCGGGTACCGCGCCTCGGGTGCCGTGTCGTCGCCTCTATTTCGCCTGATCATCCTGTTAGACTCCCTGCCGCTGTCAGTTCGACCTCGAACCGCTGAGCGCCTTCCACCCACCGGATCGCACCGGTTGGACAGCGCGCCGCCGCGGTCGGGTCGGCGAGTTCGATCCTGTCGTAATCGACGACCGCCAGGCCGTCGCTCATCCTCACCACTTCAGGCGCATCCTGCGCGCACCGTCCGCACGCGTTGCAGGCGACGGCGCACACGTCCGTCGCCGCGTCCCCTTCGAGCAGGTTCCTGCACTGCACGATGAGCTTGTGATCCATCGGCAGGAGCACGAACAGGTCGAGCGGGCACGCCTCCACGCAGTCGTTGCAGGCGGTGCACCTGTCGGGAATCACGACCGGAAGGTCCGCCTCGTTCATCCGGATCGCGTCGAACGTACAGGCCACGGCACAGTCCGCCAGACCGACGCACCCCCAGGCGCACGCCTTCCCGCCGCCGCTCACGGCAACGGCCGCCGCGCAGCTCTCGATGCCGTCGTAAAGGGCCTTGCGCGGCGCCACGTCGGTCCCACCGGCACACAGCAGGCGGGCCACCACCTTGTCCGCCTCGCCTGCGGCGACCCCCAGCATCGCGGCCACGTCTTCCAGCTCTGCCTCGCCCATCACGGTACAGCCGGCCGGCGCCACCGCTCCGTCGATCGCCGCCTCCGCGAACGCGCGACAGCCGGCGAATCCGCACGCCCCGCAGTTCGCGCCGGGCAGGATGTCCGTGAGCTCGTCGATGCGAGGGTCTTCCCACACGAACAGCTTCTTGTTCGCGATCGCGATCAGAGTGCCGAACGTGAGTCCGACTCCGCCCAGGACGGCGACGGAAGCCAGGATCGCCTGAGGGTTCAATCGTCCTCCCTCAGCCCGCTTCCTGAAGGTCGGCCTGTCGGAGAATCCAGGCGGCCAGCTTGTCGGCCGCCGTTGCGGCGCCGGCCGGCCCGGAGGCTCCATCACCCGACGGTCCCACGTCACCCGCAGCCGCCAGGCCCCAGCCGGCCGCGAGGGTCGCCAGGTGTCGCAGCGCGTCGGCCTGCTGGAACACACTGATGCCCCCGAGCGCTCGTTTTGGCTCCTCGTCCGGCATGTGGTGAACCGTGAGTCTCGCCCGGCCCTCCCCGGTGGCCGGAACGTGGACGAACCGGCAGGAATCCGGCGGCATCAGCGCGCCGATTGCCGGTCCCTCGGCCTCCGCGACGAGGCTGAGCTCGGCCGGGTCCTCGGTCTGGAGCACCGTCACGCCGGGCGTGATGAGCCTCGCCAGGGCCGCCGGCGGCGCCGGGCCCCGGACCACGAGGACGATCTTCTGATTCCCGTCCAGAAACTCCATCAGACCGCCAGGCCGCAGGTCGGCTCCGTCCACTTCGACGATCAGGGGCGGGGCGAGCTCCCACTCGCGCCGGTTCCACAGAGACGGCGGGAAACTGTCCAGCCATCCACCGTGAACCTCTTCATCGTACTTGCCCGATCGCGCGAGCTCCACCGTCCGTGCAGCGCCGAAGGCACGTCCGGCGCGTCCGAGGCCGTGCGAGACCGAATCGCGCAGATCGCCGCCCGAACTCACCCGCACGAAGTAGAGGTCATCGCCGAGCTCGAGCAGCGAGCGGAGAGTGCGCGAGGCCGCATCGAGCCGAGGCGCCTCGCTGACCGGAACGGCCGCGCCCTTCTGTTGGAACGACGAGAACTTCTCGATGTCGATGTGACCCACGGCGAACGCGCCGAGCTCCGCGGCCGTGCGCGCGGCGCGGGCTTCCGCGGTGGCGCTTCCAGCGTCCAGCAGGGAACGCAGCTCCTCGGAGGTCACGATCAGGGTCGAGCGGAACTCTTCGCGTGGCCTGCCGAGGACCTCCAGGGCCCGTGACGCCAGCTCTTCGCTCTTCTTCTCAGACGGCATATTGATCCAGCTCTTCGTTGAGGATTCTGATCTTGTCGTCGGCCGTGTGCGCTGGCAGATGCCGGGTCTCCTCGTACCGCGGCAGGCCCTCGTCGCGGAAGAAGACTCCAAGCCGGATGCGCGATGTATCCGCCGCCAGATCCCTGGCGGCCGAGAGGTTCAGCGGGTCATGCCGCAGGTGGTTGGGGTAGATCTGCCGCAGCGACTCGGGAACGGGGACGCCGTCCGGATGATCCAGCATGTCGATCATCTCCGGATTCCTGACCGCATCCATGTAGATGTCGGCCGTGAACACCGGACACCGCTGCAGCACGCGCACGAACGCGAATCCGTTGTGCCGGTAGGCGGCCTGAAGCGTCGCGAACAGGTGCGCCGGAATCCACTCCGCGGTCTGCGCCACGAACGACGCGTTCGTGATCCCAAGCGTCGCCTCGATCGGATTCAGGGCCGGCAGCCAGCTTCCCTGCGGCTGGGTATTGCTCTTGTAGCCCTGCGGCGTCGTGGGCGACGTCTGCATCTTCGTGAGGCCATAGATGTTGTTGTCCAGCATCATCGCCACCATGTCCACGTTGTACCGGGTGGCGTGTACCCAGTGGCCGGCGCCGATCGAGACGCAGTCGCCATCCCCCATCACCACGAACACGTTCAGGTCCGGTCGATGCAGCTTGATCCCCGTGGCGACCGGGAGGGCCCGGCCGTGCAGGCCGTGAAAACCATAGGTCTTCATGTAGTGCGGAAACCGGCTGGAACAGCCGATCCCCGAGACGAACACGGTCTCTTCCGGCTTCAGCTGTTCGTCTACGAGAAGCCTCTGGGCGGCGGTGAGGACCGAGTGGTCGCCACAACCCGGACACCAACGGGCCCGGGCCCCTTCGTAATCGTCGAGGTGAAACTCCTGGTCCTCGTCGACCGGCGCGAGCAGAGAGCAGGAGTGGCTCATGCCGCGCCCCCCTTCGAGACGTTGGATCGGATGACGTCGTGGATCGCTCCCGGTCTCAGGGGCTCCCCGAGAACCCGCGTCCAGCAGTCCACGTCCACGAGTGTCTGTGCCCGCAGCAGCCACGCCAGCTGTCCGCGCCGCCGGTTCTCTTCCGTGATGTACGGCATATCAAGCTCGTCGCTGTAGTTGATCTCGACCGTCATGACTTTCTTGAACCGGCTGAAGATCGCCTTCAGTCCCGGCTCCATCGGCGACAGGAATCGCAGGTGGAGCGACGAGACGGACACTCCTTCGGCCCGCGCCCGATCCACGGCTTCCTCGATCGCACCCTTCGTGCTGCCCCACCCGACGACCAGCAGGTCGCCGGATTCTGCTCCATACACCTCGGGGGGCCTGAGTGTGCTCTGCAGCACGGCCATCTTGCGGCTCCGCATTTCCGAGCTCTTCTGGTTGATCGCGGAGGCGTAGGCCACGCGGCTGTTTCCGTCGTGAGCCAGTCCCGTCAGCGTGTGCATGCCGCCGGGCGTGCCCGGGATGAACCGCCTCGACAGCCCTGTCGCCTCGTCCCAGTCGTAGGGCGGCTTGCCTTCCGGAATCGCTGACATGTCGGGGGCGGACCCCTGCCAGGCCGGATCCAGGGTGGGGCGGGGGAACGGCTGCACGCCGGTGGCGAGGTTCGCGTCCGTCATCACGACGACCAGCGTGCGAAACGTCTCGGCGATCCGCCGCGCCGTGATCATCGCGTGGAAACACTCCTCGATCGTGGCCGGGGCCATGACGACGTGCGGGGCGTCGCCCGGCTGGCCGAACAGGGCGGCGAGCAGGTCTGACTGCTCGACTTTGGTCGGAAGGCCGGTGCTCGGTCCGCCCCGCTGCACGTCCACGACGACCAGGGGGATCTCCGCCATCACGGACAGTCCCAGGAACTCCGTCTTCAGCGCCAGCCCGGGGCCCGAGGTGATCGTGAACGCCACCTTGCCGGAGTACGAGGCTCCGATCGCGACGCCGACCGCCGCGATCTCGTCCTCCGCCTGGTGCACGATCCCACCGAACTTGTAGAAGATCTCACCCAGCTGGTGCGACACAGAGGTTGCCGGGGTGATCGGGTACATCGCGGCCATCTCCATCCCCGCCGCCACGGCGCCGAAGGCGGCCGCCTGGTTTCCGTTCATCACCAGGGTGTTCTCGGCCGACAGTCCCGGCCGCACGTCGATGCGTACGTCGAGATTCTCATCCGCCCACGCGTAACCGAGCTCCAGAAGCTGATGATTCCGCTCGGTGATCTCCGCGGCCTTCTTCCTGAAGGCGTGCGCGATCTGCTCGCGCGTCAGGTCCATGTCCCGGTCGAACATCCAGCACAGGATGCCGAGCGCGAACATGTTCTTGCCCTTGCGCGCGTTGTCCACGACGGTGAGGCACTCCTGCTCCATCGGGACCTCGATGATCCGGTACCCGGCGCCGCCGAGCTCCTCCATCGCCGCGGTCCACTCGGCCCGGATGTCCTCGTCCGAGTGCGTGGCCCACATGTTCTCGACGAGGAGGATGGCGTCGTCTTCGATCGCGTCGAGACGGTGCCGGGCGAGCAGGACCTGTTCGTTGAACGCGATGCACACGTTCGTCCTGTCACCCCAGTTGGTGACGACGCGTTCGCCGATCCGGATGCGGTTTCCGCTCGCGCCCGCCGGGCTGCGTGGCGGCGGCTGGATCTCTGCCGGGATGATCTCCACCGTCCAGACGCCGTTGCCCATCTTGGCGCTCACCGCGCCGAAGGTCTGTCCGCACTTCTGGGCCCCTTCGCCCGAATCGGACACCACCTCGACCGTACACTGCGTGGATCGGATCACCTGCGCCCGGCCGGTCTGTTCGCGCGTCTTCACTGCGGTATCTTCAGCCACGAGAGTTCTCGTATCGTTGGAGTTGTTCTCGTCCGCTCCGTCGGCCGTTGCCGATTCCGGTCCATCGAAGACCGGCGCCGCTCTTCTCGGGAGCCGCACGAAGCCGCACAGGGTGGTGCATCATCCATGCCGGGTGGCAGGCCCGTGAATGGCCCCCGATCGTGGCGGAAACCTGCCCCTTCAAGCCCCACCCGGACCCGCCCGGCGCGCCAGTGCCTGGGACATCATGTCACAGACGTCCCGCCGTGGGACGTTGTGGCGCATTCGTGCTCGGGGAGGGCCTCAGCGTCCGGTCAGCCGGGCTCGTGCGCCGCGGGTTCCACCACCCCAATGTAGGGCAGGGCGCGGAAGTGGTCACCGAAGTCGAGACCGTAGCCCACCACCCATTCGTCCGGGATGTCGAACCCCACGTAGTCCACATCCACCGGGACTTCCTGTCCCGGCTTGCGCACGAGGACGCAGCTCCGCAGGGAAGCGGGGTGGCGCGCTTCGAAGGTCTCGAGGAGATAGGCGAGCGTCCGGCCGGAGTCCAGGATGTCCTCCACGATGAGGACGTGCTTGCCCGTCACGTTGATCCGCGAGTCCATGATCAACCGAACGCCCCCGGCGAAATCGGATCCGTTCTCGTAGCTGGAGAGCGCGATGAAATCGATCCGTCGCGGCAGCTTGAGCTCGCGGGCCAGGTCTGCGAGGAAGATGAAGGCCCCTCGAAGAACGCCCAGGAGGAGGATCTCTTCCGCATCGGCGTAGTCCCGCTCGATGATACCGGCGAGCTCCACGACCCGCCGGCGGATCTCCGCCTGCGAAACGAGCACCCGCGGCTGCGTCTCTGCCATCACGTCCTGCCCGGCCCGCCGGCGGCCTGTGTCGAGGCCGGACGCACCGGCCTCAGTGGAACGCGTAGCCGATGCCGAACGAGACGAGGAGGTCGTGCTGGGTCTTGGACTCGGCGAAAGGCTCCGTATCGAATTTCGAGATATAGTCTCGCAGGTCCATGCGCGCGAACCATCCCTTACTGATCTCCACGTGGGCTCCGCCTGCGAGCGTCAGCGCGAAGCGGGTCTCGTCCTGGATGTCGAAGTCGTCCGACGACGGGTAGAGGACCTTCACGACGCCCGGTCCGGCCCCGAGGTAGGGACGAACGACGGTCGCGCTCCCACTCAACTGCGGTCTCCACAAAACGGTGGCCGAGGCCATCCAGAGGTCCGTCGTGCCCAGGTCGACCGAAGTGGGGAACCCCTCGGCTTCGATCACCTGCAGCGTCAGCTCGGGACGCGCGTAGTTCCCGCCCACCTGGACGCCGAAGTTGCCGAACCAGTAGTCCAGTCCGAGCCCGAACGCGACCTTGGTCGAGAACTCCGCCCGCAGGGTGTCTCCCGAATCCGCCAGCTTGGAGAGCGGCGCATAGGCTCCCAC